>NZ_JAGJEF010000020.1:0-73506 GCF_018100875.1 Pseudoalteromonas sp. MMG012 | reverse complement strand
GGGTGGTGCGAATACCGACACCATTACACAGACCGTAAAAAATCCGAACTAAATTTTAATGTGGCACCCGATCAACAATAATAACAAGGGATAGCGTGATGAAATTGACATTGAGAACGAAAAAGATAAAGAAGTGACTTATTGAACCGACCTTAGATGCAAAGTAAATATTGCTTATTGTGAATGAAGGAACCACAAATAACTAAAGTTAAGAGAAGCGATACTGAAAAGGGTAGGTTTCCCCAAAGAGACTCCTAGCTAATGCATGTTTGGAGGAATATAACGTCGGTTTTAAACGATGAAGCAATTACAAAAGCACAAGGAAATTAACGATTGAATATTATAAGTATGCCTCTTTTCTTATCTGTTATGGCAGGTTCACTCTATGGAAAGCTAGAACTGCAGGTACCCGCAAGTGATTTCTACTATGCAAGGGAGTCAGGAGAGCTTGTAAACAAAGAAGTTCTATATGTGGGGAATGGCGTTAAAAAAGGGCAAAGTTTATTAGAATATGCTGTGAAATCGGAACAAAATACGAGGCGCCTTCATGCTAAAACGAATGGATATGTTGAGTTCATAAATAAAGAACTTAATACTGGGCATTCACTTTCTGAAGGTCAGTTGTTATTTATTGTGACCTCGTACACAGTATTAGGAAAATATCAAACCTCGATTGAGTCCGATGATCCAATGATTATGCCAGGTTCCAGTTTATGGTTTTGCGACAGTTCAGAACAATGGCAATTTCACGTCGATGAAATAAAAGGAAGTAAGCTTTTAATTTCGAGTAATTTAGATCAGAGAAGTTTCAATTTGCTGGATAAATTAAGTAAGCAGGATGCACTTGTCTCTTTTTTCGATAAAGAACACTGTAATTTATAGCACAATGGGATGCAGCGGAGCAGGTACTCGCTATAGACATCGAGTTACTGTAACGTGGTATATGTATTTAAGAACCACCTACCTACACTTTATGTAGCAAAATATATCCAATTTGCAGCAGCACTTACCAATTAGAATGAAGAGCGTTACAATACGACTAATAAGAAATGTTGGTTGCTATCGTAAAAAAGCAAACTATGGCTGCCAGTTTCATTGGCTCATATTTTATTCTAAAAGGATCAAGTGTTCATGGCACTAACTTCAATTATCTTGGCGGCGGGTAAAGGTACTCGCATGCGCTCTAAACTCCCAAAAGTTTTACACTCAATAGCAGGAAAACCAATGGTACAGCATGTTATTGATAATGCTGTTGCAATGGGCGCTCGTGCGACAAATTTAGTGTTCGGTCATGGTGGTGAACAATTACAACTAGCACTAGCAAGTAATGATGTAAACTGGGTCCTTCAAGAAGAGCAGCTGGGAACTGGCCATGCCGTTGCTGTTGCGACACCACACATTAATGATGATGATATTGTATTGGTTTTGTATGGTGATGTGCCTTTAACAAAGCGTTCTACATTAGAACGTCTGCTCTCGGCCACACCTTCAGAAGGGTTAGCGGTATTAACCGTCAATTTAGATAACCCAAATGGCTATGGCAGGATGTTACGAGCCAATGGTAAATTGGTGGGAATTGTAGAGCAAAAAGATGCCACTGCTGAACAGCTGAAAATTACAGAGATTAACACCGGAATAATGGCGGCGAATGGTCGGCTGTTGAAAAAGTGGTTATCAAATTTATCGAATAACAACGCACAAGGTGAGTATTACCTCACTGATATTGTGGCAATGGCACACAATGAAGGCGTTGAGATATCTTCAGCTCAACCTGATGACCCCATGGAAGTTGAAGGTGCAAACAATCGAGTCCAATTGGCTGCGCTAGAGCGAGCATATCAATCTTGGCAGGCAGAAAAATTAATGCTTGGTGGTGCAACTTTAGCTGATCCTGCTCGTGTCGACGTGCGAGGCGTCGTTTCTACAGGTGAAGATATTCATATCGATATTAATGTGATATTTGAAGGGACAGTTACACTTGGTGATAATGTGGTAATTGGCCCTAATTGTGTTTTAAAAGATTGCAGTATTGGTGACAATGTTGTGATTAAAGCGAATACATTGATTGAAGATGCGCAGGTTGCGGCTCACTGTACGTTGGGGCCTTTTGCGCGCTTGCGTCCGGGGGCGGTGATGGATGAAGATTCTCATGTTGGAAACTTTGTTGAGATGAAGAAAACGCGTCTGGGTAAAGGTTCAAAAGCGAATCACTTGACATATTTGGGTGACGCTGAGGTGGGTGAAAAGGTCAATATAGGGGCAGGTACAATCACTTGTAACTATGATGGCGTGAATAAGTCAAAGACCATTATTGGTGATAATGCCTTTATTGGCTCAAATTCATCGTTAGTTGCGCCGATTGAAATAGGTAAGTTGGCGACAATTGGTGCAGGCTCAGTTATCACGGCAAATGTAGATGATGGCCAGTTGGCCGTTGCACGCTCTAAGCAGCGAAATTTAAATGGTTGGCAAAGACCTGTTAAAAATAAATCGTAAAAATTACGCAAAGTGAAGGTGAATATTGGCCTTCACTTCATCTGTTTAAGCGTGTTCCTTTCTTCTAGGCAAAGTGGTACATTACTGTGAGTTAATCAAAAATTAACAATAATTAAAAGGTCTGCAGTAGAGTTATGGAAAATCTATTTCGCAAAGAGGTAATGGAAAATAAACAGCATCGACTCGAAGGCGCTGTGTCACTCGTTCAGCCACCGGTTTTTAAAACTCTGACAATTCTCATCCTTACTGTTGTCGTGATCAGTTTATGCTTCCTATCCATTGGTAAATATACCCGTAAAGAACGGGTGTCAGGGGTGATTGAACCCAATACGGGGCTATTAAGATTAAAAGCATCTCAAACAGGGGTTATCTCAGAAATTTTGGTAAAAGAGGGGGAGTATGTTGCTAAAGATGCTCCTATTTTACGCATTGCTTCGGCTAAGCACAGTAAACATGCTGTGGAGCTAAATCAGGCACTGTTGAATCAGTATAGCTTTCAGTTGCAAAGCTTGGAGCAACAGTTACAAAAACAAAGCCTTCAAGATAAGCTTGATATTAATGAACTCTCCCAACAGAAGCGTGTTGCAGTGGCTCGACTAGTTGAACTAGATTTACAGGCGAGTACGTTTTCTGAGCGCTTAAAGTTGAATGAACAAATGGTCACTCAGATTAGTACGTTAAAAGGTACTGGGTATATTTCAGAATTAGAATTACAACGCCAACGAGATACCTTACTTTCATTAAAACAACAGGCTTCCAGCATTAAGTCTGAGCGCTTATCGTTACAAAGCCAAATTGAACAGTTAGACAATCAACTTACGAAGCTTCCTCTGGAGCAGAGTAATCGATTGTCACAGTTACTGTCACAAAAAGCGGATTTACAAATACAACTTTCCTCGATAGAGCAGCAACGGTTAGGGGAGCTACGCTCACCAAAAGCTGGCATTGTTAGTGGGTTATTGGCAAAAGTAGGTAAAAATGTCGCTGAAGGCCAAAATTTACTGTCTGTTTTGCCTGAAAACAGTAAGATGCAGGCGGTGATCTTTGTACCAACTTCGGCATTTGGTTTTGTTAATGAGGGGCAACTTACACGCTTACGCTATCACGCATTTCCTTATGAAAAGTTTGGGGTTTATGATGGGGAAATTATTGAGGTCAGCAATAGCGTTATACTGCCTGATGAAACAAATACGCCAGGCATCATAACCGATCCTGCTTATAGAGTCGTGGTATCGCTGCATGAGCAACAGGTGCAAGCGTATGGGAAATCATCAGCGTTGCGCCCAGGAATGATGTTGGATGCTGATGTTATTATAGAAGAGCGGTCATTATTGCGATGGTTATTTGACCCAGTATTTAGTATTCAAGGTCAGCTGTAAGCTGTATAAAAATGAGAATAAAGGCGGCTTATAATGCATATTGAAGACGAAGCGCCTGTAGCAAAGCTACAGTTTTGGTCAAGGAAATCACTTCCCATAATTTTACAGTCAGAAGCGGCAGAGTGTGGTCTTGCTAGTTTGGCAATGGTTGCTGCCTATCATGGCTATGAAAGTGACTTAATTTCCCTCAGGCAGAGGTTTTGCATTTCCATGGAGGGAGCGACACTGCTTGACATCATGCAGTTTGCGGAGAAACTTGAGTTAACATCAAGGCCTCTAAGGATTGAGTTAGAAGATTTAGATGCGCTTCAGACACCTTGTATATTGCACTGGGATATGAATCACTTTGTGGTGTTAAAAAAAGCCAATGAGAAAAGAATCGTTATTCATGACCCAGCTTCCGGCGAAAAAACATTTACCTTAAAAGAAGCGTCGAATCATTTTACGGGTATTGCACTTGAATTGACGCCCACGAAGCAATTTGAAAAAAAAGAAGCGAAACCTTCTTTGAAATTTTCAGACTTTTGGAGTCGGATAACTGGTTTAAAAAGGTCATTATTTTTAATATTTGCGTTATCAATGCTACTGCAAGTGTTCACGCTGGCGGCACCTTACTATATTCAGTTGGTCATCGATGATGTGGTACTGACTGGTGATACATCGCTATTAACGGTACTCGCTGTTGGCTTTAGTCTGGTTATGGTTTTCGAAATCGCAACGAATGTCTTGCGGGGCTTTACCTTGTTACACTTTGGTAATCAGATGAATATTCAACTAGGCGCAAACTTATTTCATCATTTAGTAAGATTACCCTTATCTTATTTTGAAACACGTCATATGGGTGATGTGGTTTCTCGATTTGGCTCATTGCAACAAGTGAAGCAATTACTGACTACGGGTGTAATAGAAGCAATCATTGACGGTTTAATGGCAATTATAACATTGGCAATGATCTTCTTTTATAGTCCGATGTTATCGCTAGTGGTATTAGTGGCTGTAATTGCTTATGCATTAGTTCGAATGGCGATGTACAAACCGTTTCGTACTATTAGCGAGCAAGAAATAATGGCGCGAGCTGAAGAAAACTCTAACTTTATGGAAACGGTTCGCGGTATTCAAACCATAAAGCTGTTTGGCTCAGAAGTTAAACGCGAAGGACAGTGGCAAAATCGTTACGCTAAAGCAATTAACCAGAATATACGCTTAGGTAACTTTCAAATTGGTTATGATGCGATTAACCGCGCACTGTTTGGTATTGAAAACATTGTTGTTGTTTACTTGGCTGCACATTTGGTGATCCAAGGAGGCTTTAGTACGGGGATGCTATTTGCATTTATGTCGTATAAGCGCCAATTTATGGATAAAACTGCGAATCTTATTGAAAAGCTTATTGAGTTCAAAATGCTCGGTTTACATTTTGATCGTATAGCAGACATTGCACTGACTGAAAAAGAAGAATTGCAACCAGATCAAACGAAAACGCATAAAATAGAAGGGAATATTGAGATTAAGAACGTGAGCTTTGCGTACTCGGATGCAACAGCTAATGTGCTCAATAAACTTAATTTAACGATTCAAGCTGGTGAATCTGTTGCGATTACAGGCCCTTCTGGTTGCGGTAAATCGACGTTGTTAAAAATCATGCTTGGCTTGAACCAAGCAAAAAGTGGTGAAGTGTTGATTGATGGTGTGCCACTAGATCAGATTGGGGCACGTCAATACCGACAACAAATATCAGCTGTGATGCAAGATGATGAACTTTTATCCGGCTCAGTTGCAGACAATATCGCTTTCTTTGACACACCTATTGATATGGAACGTGTTGTGTATTGTGCAGATTTGGCCGCCATTCATGATGATATTAGTGCGATGCCGATGGGGTACGATAGTCTAATTGGTGATATGGGGTCGAGTTTATCTGGTGGTCAAAAGCAAAGAATTATATTGGCACGCGCTCTATATAAAGATCCGAAAATTCTTTTTATGGACGAAGCAACCAGTCATTTAGACACCAGTTTAGAGTCAGATATTAATGAAGCGGTATCTCGATTAAAAATCACACGGGTGATAATTGCGCACCGACGGGAAACTATTGCATCGGCCGATCGCGAAATTAAACTGAAAAAGTATAAAATTGAGGAAGAGTCAATGGAGAATAACTCTTAAAGTTGTTCACGCTGTGACACGTTGCACATTATCTAGAGAGATGTGCAAAGTGTCACATGTTGTATATTACGCAGGCTAAGCAGTCATTATTGTGTTTGTTATCTTAACAATAAAGTCGAGCGGTATTGGTGACCTATCAGCATCTACGTCACTATCTCGAATTCCCTCTCTAACAATTTGAAAAATGAATTAAGACGTGAAACCGATCGCAACAATAATGAAATAGTTTGTGACGAAGCTGTGCTGTTTTTTGTTGAATTTTAGTTTCCTCTTAAGTACCTTGTGTAGATACTCATAATAAAAAAACTAAATTACCTTAAGGATAAGTATGACCAAGCCTAATCACCTTAGTGTGCCACAAAATACTAAAATACATCGTATTATTCGTGAGCTTGCGAATAAAGTCATAAATCACACTGATGAGGTTGCTGGCAATGGATTATTAAGTGGTTTAGCGGGGCATTTACTCTTTTTATACAATGCGCATCGTTTTGACCCGAGTCTTCTAGATGAGAATAAATTTACTGATAAGCTGGAATTATTACAAGAAGGATTAGCAGAACAATCGTTTGAGCTAAGCAATGGGCTTGCGGGTCAAGCATGGGTATTAGAGTATTTAAATCAAGCGAATCAAGATGATTATGATGCCGATTTATTAGAAGATGTTGATGCGCTTTTTGTTGAGTCTTTAGCGCATAACCCATGGTTAGGCGAAATAGAAATGGTTTTGGGCTTATCAGGCTATGCGCCCTATGCAGCTAGAAGAGCGCGTTTTACTGATCAAACGGAATTGTATACGGTGATTGTTAATGGCCTAGCTAGCGTATCTACGAAGCTAGACAATGGCCATATTACTTGGTCACAACCTTCAGAGTCTGTTTATCGATTTGATAAAGATGAAGACTCTCCTCGAGGTCCTGAATATAACTTGGGCCTTGCTCATGGGGTACCCGGTATTATTGCTGCTTTGTTACCCGCTGTACATATTCCTAAACTAAAAGAACAAGTTACAGAACTGTTGCTGGGGGGGTGCGATTGGTTGCTGGAACAACAAAATCCAGACAAAGCAGCAAATGCTTGCTTTGGTTCATGTGCAGGTGAAGGGTATGAGTCTAGATTGGGCTGGTGTTATGGAGACCTTACTATCGCGCTGACTTTGGCGCGTGTCGGAAAAGCCATTGACCGACCTCATTATGTTGAACAGGCATTAGAAATCGCAATACACAGTGCACATCGAGATGCTGAGTCAGGGCATATCATTGATGCGGGGTTGTGTCATGGTTTTGTTGGGTTAGTGACAATTTATCAACTATTGAATCACATTATGCCCCACCCAGTATTAAGTGATGCAATGAATACTTGGCTTGAATATAGTTTGAAGCAATATGATGAACGGGGTATTGAAGCATTGTATTCATTTAATGGATTAGATAAAACACATAGTGAAGACTTCGGTTTCTTGATGGGCTATGCGGGGATAGGTATTGGGCTCATTAGCTTTTTAGATGATGATGTGAGTTGGTCTGATTGCTTGTTAATGTCATAGGAGATGAAGGTGTTAAATAAAAATAAAGTGAATCACAAGCCTAAGACTTTAAAAAATAGTCGTTTTTTTGTAGTGCGTATACCACGTCTAGCGGTAGAGCACTTAACGTCATTTTCAGATCCAGAGGTTGATAGCAATACAGTATTGAGCAATTGGCTAGCAATGCCTGGCGTTGAAGAGGCGGTATATTTAGCGAGTCCGTCTCTACTTGAACGCATTGAACAATGGCGTTCTAAGCCAGAATCAAAGCAGGGCAAAAAGGTGGCAAAAGCGCTACTGAAATATATGGTGAGAATGTGTTCACGGCCTACGCCATTCGGTTTATTTTCGGGCATTCATAAAGGCATGGTTACGGATAGTACACAGTTATGTGCGAGTGACCACACTCAAGATAGTCGTAAGACACGACTCGACATGTTCTATTTGTCGGCATTGAAAGAGCATTTTATTAAGCATGCATCGCATTCAGATACATTGACTTATAAACCCAACCCATCACATTACTTTATTGCAGAACAGTGTCGATATATCGAAACTTATATGTCTGATGAAAGTATGCAGTACCGATTAAGTGCAGTGGAAAGTGATGAATACTTTTGTTTTGCGTTAGACCAAGCGAGTTCAGGCTTAAGCTTAAATGGTTTGGTTGACGCATTCTGTGACCACTACGCAGAAGCTGAGCGTGAAGATGTGCAAGCATATATTCAAGATTTGATTAGTGAAGGGATACTACTTGCTGATATTCCACTGCCACTTACAGGGGATGCTCCTGATCTCGCTTTACTGAAGTCACTTGAAGATATTGAAGAGCGAGAGACCGCCGACCATTTGGCGACGGCGTTGTCACAAATTGAAAGGTTAGATGAGCAAAAAAGTGGTGAAATAACGCCTTATAAACAGTTACTCACCCATTTTGAGAATTTGCCAGTTAAAGCGCAAGAAAATAAACTGTTTCAGTCTGATATTTATCGCAGCTTTGAGACTTGCCATTTAAGTGAGATGGAACTCTCGCGTTTTCAAAAGCAATTAGAGCTGCTCTCGGGACTAAGCTTATCACCAGAGCAAAGTGCCCTAAATCAGTTCTCAACCAAGTTTAACGCGCGGTTCGAGGGGCAGTTTGTGCCATTAGATGTCATTTTGGATGATGAGTCAGGCATTGGTGTGTCTAACGAAACTGGTTATGAAGCGCCCTTAGTTGCAGGTCTTAATTTAGCACGCTCAGGAAAAGGTAATGCCACGGTCCCTGAGATTAGCGTGCTAGACAATATAATTGAAGATGCGATCAGTTTGCCTGAAAATCGCAGTCGCACCAGTATTACACTCAAAAGCAAAGAATTAAAAGCTAAAGTAACCAACAAAGGAGCTGTGAGTAAATACCCAAGTTCTTTTGCAGCAATGATGAGTTTGTATCAAGATGAGAAGCAAAACCCGATCATTAAATTAAATGGCTGCTACGGACCATCGTCTGCGAATTTGTTGGGCCGCTTTTGCCACTTAGATGATTCTTTAAAAGCAGATGTTATTGGGGAGCTAAAGCGAGAGCAAATGCACTCCCCAGATGTGATTTTTGCAGAAGTTGTACATATGCCTGAAGGTCGGCCAGGCAATGTTATTGCCAGACCGCATTTGCGAGAATATGAAATTGTCTTTATGGCGGATAGTAGTCTCGCGCATGAGTATCAGATCCCATTGAGTGATCTATATGTTTGGGTAGAAGGACAAAAGGTAAAGCTATGGAGCAAGCGTTTGAATAAACAAGTGGTGCCACGCTTATCATGTGCACATAATTATTCAAACCGTAGTCTGAGTGCTTATAAATTTTTATGTATGTTGCAGCACCAAGACGGTCGAGCGCCTCATTTTAGTATGCCCAGTAGTACAGAACGAGCTGCATTCGTGCCACGCATTATGCTAGACAATTTAATTTTGAGTGAAAAAACATGGCGGATCGATCGAAAGCACTTTGAAGATATAGCTAAAAATGGTCATTTTGAACACGCAAAATTAGAAGTATTGTTAAGCAAATACCAATTAGATCCATTGGTGAGCTATGCGATGTCAGACAATGTTTTAAACCTAGATTTACGTAGTCCAGACATGTTCGATATTCTGTTGAGTGAAACAAAAGGACAAACAAGAATAGAATTAAAAGAAGTACTGTATGCGCAGTTTGAATCTCGTACTATGGATGCGCAAGATTTACACTACAACAATGAAGTGATTGTGCCATTTTTTAATGAACTGGCAACACCACATAGTCATTATGCGGATAATCCTCTAGCCAATATTACGGCCACGCCTATTAAACGCCGATTTAGTGCAGGTTCACAGTGGTTAAGTCTTAAAGTGTATTCAGGCAATTCTTTAGTGGAACAGTTATTGAGTGAGCAATTGTTACCCCTGATAGAAGACAATAATGCGCTTTATGATAAGTGGTTTTTTATTCGCTATGGTGATCCAGATTGGCATTTGCGTCTACGCTTTCATGGCGATCCAGCCACACTCTGCGGTGTTCTCTTACCTAAGCTAAATGCGTTATTAGATCCGATGGTCGAAAGTGG
Organism: Pseudoalteromonas sp. MMG012; assembly: GCF_018100875.1. Classification (NCBI taxonomy): domain Bacteria; kingdom Pseudomonadati; phylum Pseudomonadota; class Gammaproteobacteria; order Alteromonadales; family Pseudoalteromonadaceae; genus Pseudoalteromonas; species Pseudoalteromonas sp. MMG012. Next base: position 63,358 of record NZ_JAGJEF010000020.1, on the reverse strand, counting down.
TGAGTTACATAAAGTTGAGCTGATGACATATGAACGAGAGGTTGAACGTTATGGCGGGCCTGAGTCAATGGCATTGATTGAATCATTGTTTATGTTTGATAGTGCATTGATAGCGAAAACATGTGGGTTGATAGATGAGTATGATGAAGGAATACGCTGGCGTATGGCGCTAAGTTATACTGATCGCTTACTCTCATTGTTTCAGTATAGCGATGAAGAGAAGTTTAAGTTGATCAGCAGTCTGCGTGATGGCTTTGGTCGGGAGTTCAACGAAAGTAGCGTATTACGTAAGCAATTAGGCAATCGATTTAGAGAATATGAAGGTCAGTTGCATGATGATTTTGAAAAGTTACATACAGACAAAGCGCATGAGTGTGATGAAGTGCAGCAGGCTTTGTTCGATTTATTAGCTCAATGGCAGCAACAAGCTGCACCATGCGTGGCACAACTAAATGTACTCATTGAAGATGAGCAGCTCAATTGTAGTCGTGACTCTTTATTAGGATCCATTTTACATATGCATAATAACCGGATGTTCAAGGCATATAACCGAGAGCAAGAGCTGGTGGTTCATGATTTACTGCGCCGTAAGTATTTTTCTGCAGACAAAAAGCAGTAGCTGGAGATTGTGTTAGGTAGTGACATGGGTTAGTGGCATAAGTTAGTGACATAATAAAACGCTAAAATTTAATTTTTAGCGTTTTATTATGTTCAGTGTGAATACCTAATAGGCAATGTCGTCTTTTAAAATTGCGCTAGAATGAGAATATAAGATATCAACTGTATTTTAGAAGGGGTGTATTTCGGTGAACAGAGTAACGAAAAGCTTATATTCTTGGGTCATTGTTATGTGTTTTGGCGTGACCGCTCACGCAGCCGAAAATGAGACCTTAGTTGATGAACTTGCGTTCTTGCAACCCTTTTTAGGGGGGGTGGCAGGCTGACTTTGCTGTGCCTGTAGGGAAACCGGCAATGCAAGATGTGAGTCTCTGGGAGCGAGCATTAAATGGTACCGCTGTGCGAACTTTACATTCAATTAATGCGGGTATGTATGGAGGGGAGTCATTAATTTTTTGGGATGATGCAAAGCAAGAAGTTGTATTTTATTATTTTACGACGGCAAGTTTCTTCACTCAGGGAACGATAAAGCGATTATCTGATGGTGGGTTTGCGGCATATGAAACCGTGACAGGTAGCGAAGAAGGGATCACGCAAGTGAAATCGACTACGCGCTATATAGATAACACCATGCAAGTGTCGACACAATATCTCAAACAACAGCAATGGACTGCACCACAAATACGTACTTATACACGTAGCACGCAGCAGTTGATATTTAAGTAGCTCATCAAGATGTGACGAAGCGAATATACGAATGATGTTTATTTTATTGAATAACCTCGCACAACTGATGGGTGTGGTGATTCAGGACATATCGAATAAATCCAGTGAGCTTTCTGTCCACTTTAAGAGCAATGAAAGGTGTGTTTATTGTCATATTGCTTTGCGTTGATATGTTTAGCGAAAGCATTTCTTTGTTCGCAATTTATTAAGTAACCACTGTAGTAGCGGTAGTCGCATTAAGCTATTTTTTTGTTGTCCTTTTGCCGCCAGAAATAATTGGGCTGTGGCATCATTACGGGCTTTTTGGATGTGTTTGCGGTGACATTCTTGTGCCGCATAGTGCCAATCCTGCTGTTTTATCGCATTATGTAGCTTAGGCCAATACTGACCTAAGTGATGGCTGCCTAAGTTAAATGCCATATCTAAAAGCGCATATTTCACGGGCTGAGGAAGTGCTTTAAAGGGACGCTTATAACCATTCTTTTTACTAAATATGGCGCTGAGTTCTTGCTCAAATAGGGTTAAATGCTTTTGCAATATCCCCTCACACTGTGGATCCGGTAAATGTAACTGGCAGTGTGTGCCGTACCAAGCTGCTTTATAGCCTGTTGGTAGTGTAGAGATACGGTTATATTCTGCTTTTTTTTGCGCTTTTGTCGCCAGTTCATGTTGTTGAGTGTAAAGGGTGAGTGCACAAAACTGTTGTATGTTCGCCATCATAAAACCAATACCAATGGTTGGGTTACCGCGACTGTCGAGGTATAAATGATTAATTTGTCCTTCGAATTGTTTCAAGTTCGCAATAAAGTTAAAGTTTTTGGGTGCCATGAGTACTCATATTTTTAGATAAAGATGGTAAAGAACAGTGGGATACCTCTTCAATATGTGAGGTTTGATCGACGGTGTAGCATTCTTTTAGTACGGAGCAATAACATGCTTTTGCGACGACTTTACGAATTTTATGATCGATTTGCAGCCATAAACCGGTATTGAAGTTGGTTTTTTGCATCGTGAATACATGATATTGCTCACCATTGGCTAACAATATATTGTTGGTGGTACTGGAGACCAACCAGCCAAATGCATTTCGGTAGTTAATATCGGAATTGTGATGCTCAATGTCTAAGAGTGCTTGTTGATAAGCATCCAAGTTACAACAATCATTAAGTAATTCTAAAATATCATAATGGTGATTACCCTCATAAATATATTCAATGTAATGAACAATCGCGGGTCCAGTGCCAGAGTTCTGAATATTCATATTAATGGTTTGCTGCTCTTCATTAATATCAAAGTTGGAGTAGCCCATTTTTAACCAAGGCCAAGTTTCCGCTTTAAGTTGTCGCTCTGCGGCAGCGACTTGTTGTTGAGATGCTTTTGCTTGCAGGTAGGTGGCATAAAATGAGGCGGCGGAAATGGCCATTGCACAGAGTGCCAACATGGTATTCACTTTTGAGCGCGTTAGCCTGGGCCTGCTCTTAATTCTCACGTTGCGCACGGTTTCAGTGCTTGGTGGAGTGGGATCATTTATCATAATGCAAATCCTTTATAGCGGTGCGAGGAATACGGTGAGCTTATCCCCTATTCGCAAAGTTTCTTTGGATAGGCTGTTCCATTGCATCAGTTTACTGACTGTGACATTAAATGTGCGAGCAATGCGCCATAAACTATCACCCGACTTGACGGCATAGTCAATTTTCTTGTCTGCTAAAATGGGCAGCATCAGTGTTTTTCCCGCGCGAATGCGAGAGCTAGTTAGTTGATTGAAGGTTTTTAATTGTGCCACACTTAAATCATGACGTTGCGCTATGACGCTTAAGCTGTCACCGCGGACAATGGTGTATTGCTGCCATTGTTGCTTAGGCATCAAAGGTTGCTGTGCAACATAAGTATGCCAGCTAGCCGTATCCGATGTTTTGACCACAATATGCTGCGGGCCATCAAGGAGTGCTGGAAATCGAGTATATCCAGGGTTGAGCGATTCAAGAGATTGCCATGCAGACGCATCAGTGAGTATAACGCCGTTTTTAAGCGGTACAACGTCTATCACTGCTTGATTAGTGATGGGAGGAAACTCCATTTCTTGCTGGCGTAATAAGGCTGCCGCGGCTAATAATTTAGGCACATAATGACGCGTTTGTTGTGGGAGTTTTAAACTAAAGAAGTCACTCGGTTTTCCTTGTTTTTGATTGTTTTTAATTGCCCGTGCCACTCTGCCTTCACCGGTATTATAGGCGGCAATAGCATGATACCAATTGCCGTTAAAACGTCGGTGTAAATAGGTGAGAAAATCTAACGCTGCATGGGTTGCATCAACAATATCTTGGCGACCATCATACCAAGGTCCTATTTTTACCCCATAGTGTTTTGCAATGAGAGGCGTCAGTTGCCATAAACCAGATGCATGCTTATGGGAATACGCAGCAGTATTAAAGTCACTTTCAATTAATGGCATTAAAGCGAGTTCAATTGGGAGGTTTCGACGTTCAACTTCACTCACAATGTAATATAAAAAGGGGGCTGCTCGGCGACTTATTTCATGCATGTAGTTTGGATGCTTTAGGTACCACTGAATTCGCTGGTGTACGCTGCTATGTTGGGATGGTGCGAAGCTCAATTGTAATGCGATTCGTTGCCATACATCGTCTACGTCTTGTGGTTTAACCGTGACAATATTTTTGTTCTGGGGCAGCGTTGTAGTTTTGGTGGTTTGTGTAGGAACAGGGGGGTCATTACGGTGTTTCACCAGATATGGGGTTTTTGCACACCCAGTTAGCATTAATATAACAAGCGAAATAATAAGATAAAGCAATGGCATAGTTGGCTGTGGCCTTTATTATTTTTAGTATGATGTGATTGTAGCGAAATTTACGTGTTTAGAAATAGGAGACAAGCAAGAAGACCAAGTTTTATTATGACACTGCCATAAAAGTGCCAAATATACGTAACCAATAAGTCACCTTTGTATGATGGACTGTGCAACCACACAATTTGGTATAACTTATTTGAGGTCTTTTCCATGTTCAAACATACCCTACTAACACTTTCTTTGTTGACTATTTTATCGGGCTGCGCGCTCGATGGTGATGATGGTATCACTGGTATGGATGGTCAAAGCGGTGCGCAAGGCACAGTCGGTGAAGCTGGTAAAGATGGTATAGATGGCAATGCTGCACTTGACATTACCTTAGTCGGTCGTGGAGTGTTAAATGCACAAAGCCCAGAAGGTGCTGCAGAGATTGTCGCATATCATGCGAAAAAACAGTGGATATATGCCATTAATAGTTCTGGTGAAACGGCTGTGGTTGATATTTTACCTATGACAAATCTAGCTCAAACCGGTCTAACTAAAAATGCGCAAGGTGTGGTGACCGCCACAAACCTGAATAGCACGATAACCATATTGTTAAATGACCACACCCCTGGGGATGCAAACAGCATTGCAATTGATGAAAATAACCAATTGCTAGCGGTGGCAATGGCATCAGGGGGAGCCTCAGAGGTAGGGAAAATAGCCTTTTATGATATTGCAGGAGATACCCCAAGTTTTATAAAAAATGTAGAAGTGGGGGCACTACCAGACATGGTGATATTTAGCCACGACGGTGCAAAGGTGGTTGTGGCAAATGAAGGTGAACCTGCGGGAGATTATAGTATTGACCCAGAAGGCAGCATTAGTGTTATTGCCGTTACCAACGGCGAAATAGCAGACACCGCAACCCAGATAGGGTTTTCTGCGTACAACAATAAAAAGGCTGAATTAGAGGATCAGGGAATGATGTTTGCTAATCCATCTGGCCGGACAATTAATGGTCAATTGATTAATACGACCGTGGCGATGGATTTAGAACCTGAATATGTCACTGTATCGAATGATAACCGTTATGCCTATGTGTCGTTGCAAGAAAATAATGGCTTAGCTGTCGTTGACTTGACCGATCACAGTATTAAGCTGCTGGGTCTGGGCTATAAAGATTGGTCAAGCTTGACGATGGACGCATCGGACAAAGATGGCGGAATTAACTTCAGTTCTTACCCTGGGTTGATGGGGATGTACCAGCCTGACACCGTGGCGAGTTATACCTGGAAAGGGGCAAACTTTATTGTTACTGCAAATGAAGGGGATGGTCGGGAGTATTTTTTTGCAGCAAAAGACAGTGCTGAGTGTGTCAATAAAGGGGGATTAGAGTTTGATGAAGATGATGGATGTCTGGCATACACTGATGAGGTACGCGCAAAAGATTTAAAGCTAGCCAATAACTTTGCCTATTTAAATAATGATAATGATGATATTGGCCGTTTAAAAGTCACTACCGTCAAAGGTGATGCAGATAATGATGGTCAATATGAACAACTGTATACCTACGGCGCTCGATCGTTTTCTATCTGGGATGCCAATGGCCTTCAAGTGTTTGATTCAGGGGATCAGGTAGCGCGAATTACGGCATCTGTGCATGGAGAGGCGTTTAACAATGATGAAGATGAAAATGAAGGTGATACACGCTCTGATGCCAAAGGGGCAGAGCCTGAAGCATTGACTTTAGGGAAAGTTGGCGAACGTTTATTTGCGTTTATTGGCTTAGAGCGAATGGGGGGCGTCATGGTCTATGATGTCACGAATCCTCATAGCGTGCATTTTGTTGATTACTTTTTTAACCGTGGCACTGTGGAAGGTGAAGATGTGTCAGGGGACTTAGCGCCAGAGGGCATGGCCTTTGTTTCGGCTGAGAACAGCGTAACGGGTAAGCCTTTATTGATCATTGGTAATGAAATTTCTGGCTCTATTGCTGTATGGCAAATTGGCTACGCAGAGTAACCAAATCTGATTGTTTCTGTGTCGCTTGATGGAAATGTAAAATGGCGTATTGAGAAATACGCCATTTTTTAGTGGTACTGTTTAACTCACTGAGCTTTTTAACGTGATTGACTCTGAGGCTGATGCGCCGCTTGTGGCATGTTGATGTTTACCTAGTGAAAAACAAAATAGGGCGACAAGTAATAAGGCGCAATTGACTAAAATGACATCTAACAGTAAATACGGATGTGGAGCGTGCCCAAATAGCACTTGGATCAAGTCATAAAAAGGGCATATCGCAAAGAGTACCGCTGCGGCTAATAGTTGCTGCACCATTGCTTGGCGAATGGCCTTTCGTTGCATACTATTAAAGAGTGCATGTAACAGACTAATGCCGATGGCACAGAAAAATAGCGTTGGCAGTAAATCGGTCCGTGTCCAACTGAAGGGGGCAAATCTAGCGCCTATAAAGCTGCAAGCAACGGCAATTAAAGTCCCTGTTGATAATGCTAATGTCATTGCTTTCACAAAGGCTAACCCGCGTTTACTTTGTTGACGGTTGTTTTCTCGCTTTTCAAGCCACAATAAATTACCTGTTAAAATAAGATAGCAACAACCCAAACCAAGAATAAAGTAGATAAACTTTAAGGTGATCCCCCCAAACTCTCCAAAATGCAGGCTACTTAGTACAGTATATGTGGCTGCAGTCGGTGCTTGCTGAGCATGATATTCACTGATCAAAGAGGCGTCTTTCAGTGAATAAATAACATGCGTGGTTGGTATTAGGGCATTATGTTCGATTAAACGCACTTCGACTTCGCCATTTTCGTCACCCATGGCAAAAAAGTTTAATCGTGCAATTTTATGGTTAGGATATTTTTCCTGCACATCTTTAAGAATAGTATTGGCGTGGGTATTACTGACTGGGTTGCCAGAATATTCAACGTTAGGTTGGCCGAAGAACCCAGCTGTTTTGATCAGTGCAGGGATGTCTCCTTTAAATACTGCGAAACCAAATCCAGCTTGCAATACAATACTGAGATTAAACATGACCCCAGTTAACGCAAAGATGAAGGTGAAAGGTAAAGAGGATACGCCAATAAGGGTATGACCATCATGGTAAATATCTTTGTTTTTACTGAGTCTATATTGATAAAAGTGACTGACTAGTTTTTTCAGCACAATACAAATACCAGACATAACCATGACAAAGAACAACAAGGTGATCACGCCGACTATCTCAGTACCGTAAGGGAGTAGTAAACTGATATGTAAAAGATACAACATATCACTGAGGTAAAAATCTTCGCCATTATAAGGGAGTAGTTGTCCGGTATTGGCATCAAAATTGAGTTGATGGTCAATATGCAGACCGTCGGCGGTTTCTGTTTCGAATGCGGTATAGTAATAGGGCTGATCTGATTGTGGAATTGAGACTAGTACGCCATGATGGGCCGGTATGTTGTGCTCTTGAGTTGCTATTTTGTCTAAAATTGTTGAGATAGGAACGATTTGTTCAGAGAGTGGGTCAGGTGCATGATATTGGCTATCCCAATGTATAATATTGTGGCGGAATAATGAAATAGAGCCACATACGAAAACGATCATGAGTACGCCTGAAATAATCAGGCCGAGCCAAGCATGTGCATGGGTGAGGTTTTTTAACGTTGTTTTATTCATCCTGTTGGCCCCGCAGTAGTGAAGAAAATACCTGTAAATATGAGAATAACTGGTAAGGCGGCTTTCGCTGCGCGCCCCCAAGCTTGTTTATTCGTATTAGCGGCATAGCACCATGTCATGACACCAGCCCACGAAGATAGCGCGAAGATCAACCCCAATGCCAGTATCAGTCCGACTTGACTAGGCATTAATAGGCTTAAACTACTGGGCACTAAGACCATGAAGATGAGGCCACTTATCAGACCTGCAAAGGTTTTATGCCACATAGCGTGCTCCTAATAGTTGAAAGAAAGCGCTTAGGACTATGACACTTATTAGACTTGACCAAATCCAAGTGGGTTTATGTGCCAATAAGAAAACAGCTGCGGGAATAAAAAACATGGCGAAACATACAGTGTAAAGTACAGCGATAAAAAAGCTGAGTTCAAAGAACATCAAAGTCGCTATGGTGACAATAATGAGTATGCTGGCATATAAGAGGGATATCATGCGTGTTGGCGTTTTTTGATTCTCAGTTCTAAATTGTTGCCTTGGACTGGCGCCGTAGAGCAATATGCCGCATAGCCAGTAAGCGGGTAATAAAAAAAAGTAGCTCATTGTTTTTCCTATTCCTTCAAGTTATTGTTGTATTCATTTCACTGTTGAAACGATAAAAAGATGCCATTTAACTGAGCATCTTTTTATCGGTTGTAAAGCCGCTGTTTACGGGCGGTTTTTTATTACCAATCAAAATTACCACGGAATGTAAGCGACAACTCTCTTGGTTTACTAATGCGAGGATTACGTGCTCTATGCGCGACGTAATATTCTTCATCAGTGATGTTCTTGCCCACTAAGTACACCCCATAGTTATCCCATTCATATCCTAGTTGCATATCAACGACTGTTCTTGCGTCATTTGTGAGATCAAAATACAGATCTCCTGGTTCTAGACCATCTCGGTATGGGTTTGCTCTGTTTGGTGATTCACTGGCATAGCTGGCATTAAGATTGGCAAAGAACCCAACGGAGTCTTGGTAAGTGAGTCCAATATTATGCGTTCTTTGTGGTGCAGGAAATTGACGACCTGATAAGTCAAACTCCGTGTTGCTGCCATTTTGATTGGGGATCTTAATTGAAAAATCAGTAAATTCTGTACCTGCATAACCAATTGCAGCATAGGTTTTTAAGTTATCACTGATCGTATAATTGAGCTCTAATTCGAATCCTTTTACTTCAGAAGTGCCGGCATTAACCGTTTGTATATCAAAGTTATTAGGTGAGAGTTGAACTGATACTTGTTGATCTTTCCAATCTAAATAAAACAGGTTTGCATTGGCTGTGAGCTTACCATCTAACCAAGTAGAGCGCACTGAGAGTTCGTAGTTATCTGTTGATTCCGGTTCATATTCAAATACATTTGCACGAGCTTGGTTTACACCAACGCCGCCAGAACGATAGCCTTTTTGGAAGGTGAGTGTGGTTGAAATATCATCATTTACATGATAGCTCACACCGACCTTTGGTAATACGGTACTGAATGAAGCATCACTTAATGGCGCGACTTGTGATGCACTGTCGGCAAGACCCACGACCAGCGCGTTTATGCCACTGATCAGCGGTACTATCCCTTCATACGGAGTCCCGATATAACTGCTGGGGTTGGGTAAGGCGCTTTTGTTAAGAATATCGTATTGTGCCTCACTGGCATTTTCTTGTTTTTCTCGATCAAAACGAATACCTGCGAGTAAGTCCCATTGTTCGTTCAAATGCCAAACGCCATCTGCGAAAAGGGCATAGCTGGTAATGTTACTGGTTGCTAATGAGTAGACTCTTGTTTTTGCAGGGTTAAAATCAGCATATTGGCCTAAAACTAAGTCTGCGATTTGTGGGCTGAGCTTATATTGAGACTGTAAAGCACTACTCGATAGCCCTAATCGAGCCAATGAATAATTGTTAAGGCCTGTGCTCACTTCTTCCTGTTCACTTTTGAAATAATACGCGCCTGCAACACCGCTAAAATTATCATAGTCAAAGTTAATTCTGAATTCTTGCGTTAGCGTTTTTTCTTCGTTGTTATAGAAGGTTGCACTGCCTGTATCAACTACCGTAGTGTTGCCATAACCTTGGGGATAATCTGAATCCCATGAGTAGATTTCAACAACATCTGAATAAGTGGTGTAAGACGCCAATGAGATGAGGTTATTGATATCATAATTGATAGACAGGGAGATTAAATCTGTTTTGACTTGTCTTTGTCGCGTGTCGTTATAAGAGGTTGAGCGATTGCTAAAGGTATCTGCTCCAGCATCCTTAGTCAGGTTAGCATCTCCATATTTACGTTCTGCATTCATAACGCTGAGCATCGTTGATAGGTTTTCGATACCTGCCGGCTCATAACGGAGTTTAAGGCGATATGTATGTTCGCTGTCAGTGTCAGAGTGGCTGTTATCGTATAGGTTGGTAATGGAGCCATCGTAACGCTTCTCTTCGCCACTGAATCTAAAAGCTAGCTCATCGTCTATTAAGCCACCTCCTAAGGCAATACCAGCTTCTTGCTTACCATTTTCACCCAGGGTCAGTTTAAACTGTCCTTCTTTGTCGTCGTTTGGTTGTTGGGTATTTAAGATCACCGCTCCAGCTAACGAATTACGCCCTTGCAAGGTAGATTGTGGACCTCGAAGTATTTCTATTTGTGTGGCATCCCATGTAGAAAAAGTACCATTTCGAATGAGTCCTTGAGGGATGGGGGCGCCGTCAATATAAACGCTGGCAAGAGCACTATGTCCGTCTCCTGAGACATTCGAGCCATCAATACCACGGATACTAAAACCATAGTCGGTTGCATGTGCATTAGCAGTATTAACGAGAGCGTCTGTAAAGGTGTTGATTTGTTGGTGCTCAATTGTTTCAGCGGTTAACACCGCAACACTGGTGGTGGTTTCTTGTAAGCTACGAGCTATTTTATGGCCAGTAACGATGATGCTTTCAATTTTTTCATCGTTTTTTTTATCCGCTTCGGTGGCTAATGTGGCATTTGAGAGCGCTATTGCGGGTAATAAAAAAGTGGCGCGCATTGCAATAGAGAGAGTAGAGAACTTCATGGCTTCCTTTAATTAAGAATTGTTTTTATTTGTATTTATAGGATTATGCTAACACAAGTGGTATTGCAAATCATTATTATTTTGAGTGTTTTTTGTGCTTTGTAACGTGGTTTTATCAAGATGTTGTGAGTTGGTCTATTTTATTTAAATTAACCCATTTTTATATTGTTGTGTAATTTGCATTAAACTCCCCTGCTTTTCTTAATAGCAGCAGAGGAGTTGGAGGCGGTGAACTCAATAAAGACACTATAGTTTTAGTGTCACAGTGAGTGACATCTTTGGTTTAGCTACATCATAATATAAGTGGTTCCTAAGTAGACTGTTAGCTCGGTTTAAAGCGAAAACCTGCCGCTTAAATTCCGTTTTATCACGTCCGAAAGCCGCGAGATTAAAGCGCATATTTGTAGTGGTATTGAAATTAAATTCAGTGAAAAAGCTCAACTGTGGGGCCGTTTTTTCAGTGTAAATTTCGTCATAATAGTATTCAGTATAAACATGACTTTTTTGGTAATGTACTCCCCAAGATAACGCATTGAAATCCTGTTTAAAGTCTAAGTTTAACTGCTGTGGGGTAAGGCCTGTAATAGCTCTTTTACCTGTTATTGAATCGTTAAATATGGCATGTCGATAAGTATGCGTCATTTCTAAACGACTATTGGGTACAATTTTATCGGCTTGAAGTGTTATTTGTAAATCAGTACCAAAATACTGGGCGGACCCTGCGTTACCAATGCCAACTTCAGTGTCAGACAATAAAGTGTACTCGTGGATATCACGTTGCCATTGATAAAAGGTGTTTAGGTTAATGTTGACGAGTGTGTTTGGTACGTAATTGGCTTGCATTTCAAGCTCATCATATTTCATCGGCTTTAAGCGAAGGTTACCGATGAATGCCCTGTCATAGTTTGATTCTTCACTGGCTATAAACGGTTCAAAATCAAGTTGTTTGACTTGTTGCTTCAATGTTGCTGAAATAGATACAGTACTTTTATTATCAAAACTGAGTCTTACAAATGGTTTAATATACACTTTGCTAAATTCGAAACTGTCATTCCCTAGGGTTGTTAACTTGGCGCTTTCAGCATTGATTCGCGCGTACACTTGCCAATTCTGATTTAATGCATACTGTAATTTGACATACGGTTCATAGCGAATTTCTTGTATATCGCTGGATATATAGTGTGGTGATTGTGCCTCGGATGGTAATGTACTCGCTATGAGCTCATTACGACTATAAGCAATACCTAGCTCGGGTGATAAGGCATGGGTTGGTTGAGACAGTATGACTTTTGCTGCCAGTTCACGCCAATTTTGAGTTTGCATAAACACACTCGAGTCCTGTGGGCGACTATGTGTTGTTGAACTGAAAAATGTAGCGTGAGTATGGGTTTTATCCTGCATATTTTTAAGTGAAGCCACACTGTGTAATTGCCATGTACCCAGGCCTTTATATTGCCAGTCAACGCCAACGTTTAGCTGTGACTTTTGAGTATTTTCTAGAAATAGCTGTTTTGAATTTGTAGAAAATAGATTAAGCGTACTTTCATGATAGTTGTTTTTTTCATTATTAATCGTAAGTTGCAGCAAGTTCTTTTGATTTTCTAAGCGGCTAGTCAAACTGAGCGAGTGGCTTTTATCTTTTTCTTTATATGATTCACCCCCGATGTGATTGGCTATATTATTTGGAGTCTGCTCATAGATATCAGCGGTTGAAATATAGCGTGAGTTTTGGCTATTGGCACTAAACTGATGATTCCAGCCCTGCCAAGGCATGGCTATTTTGAGTGCGATATTATCTAACATGATTCTATCCGCTTGTTGCGCAAATTCAGTGTATAGGGTGGTTTGACTATTATTTTTATGGGTAATGATGTTGATCAATTGTGAGAATTGGCTTGCAACAGAGTAAGGGTGATTGGTGTTATAGAAATCAGCACGCTTAATTTGATCAATGGGTATTTGTTTGAGATACGCTTGGGGAGAGCTATGCTCTGGAATTGAAGGAACCCCATTGATAAGAATATTAACAGTGGCGTTTGATAAGCCCCGTTCACTGGGCTTTTCTACCAGGGTAAACTCTGGGACATTTTCAATAATGTCTAGCGCGTTTTGGGCACTGAATTGAGCCCAATGGTCAGCATTGAGGACTTTGGGTGTGCCCATACTTGTGGTGTTAGCTATGACGTTATGGGTGATGCATGTAGCCAAACCTATAAATAAGTAGCGACATAGATGCTTGAAACGAGTATACAAAACAGGCTCCTTTCTCTCGGTATGATTTTTCTAGTTATTAAATATAAACAAACTAACTACTTCAAAGCCTTAGGGATGATTGGGACGAGTTTTGGGAGGAATTATATAATCGTGCTATTCATCCCTCTGATATTGGGAGAAGCGTATCAGAATGCTCTTGAGAACAGCAATTACGCAGCATCATGCCAGAGTTGTTTGACTTGATGTTTATAGGTTTTGCTCAGGTTGACCGGTTGGCCATTTTTCATCACGATACTGAGACTGCCAGTTGGGGAAGTTTGTATGCGCGTTATATAGTTTATATTAATAAGATGGCAACGGTGGGTGCGTATAAAGTACTTGGCTGGCAAGCGTTGTTCAATTTCCTTTAATGTCGTGCGTTTTAAATACGTTTTCTCCTGGGTAAAAATTTCGACGTAGTTACTGGCTGAATTAATGTTTATGATGTCTTCGAGCGGTAAGACTACTTTATCTTTACCGCTATCAACTAACAGTGTTTGAGCATGATGCTCTGTTGCCGGTTGTTTTTTTAGGTAGTGATACCATATCGCCATAATAATACCAATCACAACTGGGTGAGATGGCGCGAAGTAGACCAAGGTTCTTGAGATTTCATCATGGTAAAAGTAAAAATCAAAAATAGCTTGGTAGGTCATAGAGCAACAAAAAATCACTAGGCCAACGAGAATATAGGGTCGTTTTTTAGTTGCCTGAGTCGGATCGTATAAATGATTGAGTAAACGAAATGTTATAGGGGTCAGTAAGTACCATAGTCCCCACTCTTGCAGCGCCCATAAAGGGTGGTTGTCAAATTGGTGCTTAGTGAGCACGAGCGCATCATGGATGATCGTAAGTATCGATAACAACATGATAATTATCGTCCATACAAGCGTTGACAATATCCACTCATTCTTGAACTGTGATGTCGAGAGAAGCTTGAATTTAATGGTATCGTCCTTTTACTTACCTACCCACTTGCAATTTTATAGCAATAAGGCAGCGTATTTCAATGCTTTAATCTATATAAAATGTAACAATTGAACCTGTAAAAGGTTCAGGTTTTATGAGAACATTGTGACTTTGATACAATCAAGTTGATTAAAGTTTCTTGCTCGAGGATGTTGGTGTGTTGAGTGGAGACCTGCTAACAGGTTGCTTACGGCGGCTTTATAAAAGGACACATCAACATAGCGAAAGCTGGACGAAAAGGCCGTCAAGCTTTCGCATAGTAATGATTATCTCGTTAGAGGTCGCTGTCTTTTTGATTTGATAGCGTAGCAATAAGTTCAGACAGTGCATTGTTAACACTTTGAGCATTATTCCAATCTAAATTATCCCAGTCTAATTCAAGGTTAAGATCTGCAACATTGCTAAACAGTAATGTTTTTAAAATATCGACAGAGTGAATATTCTTTAAGTTATAAGTTGTGGTGACTTTCTTGGCGGCTTTCTTCCCCGCTAATTGCTGCTCAATGAGGTCGCCAATATACTTTCTATCAGATAAATTGAGTAGCTTTTTATCGTGTTCTACTTTGTAATCGTTTTCAATTTTTAAGACGATTTTCTTTGTACCGACAAATGAGTTTGTTAGGCCTTTTTCATAAGCTTCGATGACTTCTGGGTATCGAGTCAAAACATTATAATTATCAAAGGCACCCATGGAAATCCCTAAATTCTTCGCTTTATCCTTAACGGTTAGCTTTTTATCTCCGAGCTTTAGGCGTGCTTGGTCTAGAGAGTCGATTTCTCTCATGGCAGACAAGAATGCTTGTAATTTACCGTATTGAGGCAGGTCTTCGCGACTCGCATTTTCCTGGAATTGCTTTACTTTCGATAGCAGTGGTTTGTTTTCATACACTTTAAATTGTGCAACATGAGAGAAACCATATGCAAACACTAATGCGAAAAATCGACGGTGCCCAGTGAGTATTTGGTAATGACCATCATCTGTAGGAAAGACGGTCGGTGCTTGAATCATTTCTGAAACGGAGATATTTTCGCCAAGCTCAACGATGGACTCGATAGTTGTATTGGCTTTCTTCCATTCATTAGACCCATATTTTAGACAATTTATAATACAAGACTTACCGATCATTACATGATTTTCAGCTTGGTAAATCTCACTGAGTTGTCTTTTGGTGATATTGCGCGTAATAAATTGCTTTGCATGCTCGTCTTCAATAAAAATACACGGCATAAACCTAGCATTTGAATCGTCTGGTTGAACTGAGCTAAGAAAAAGTGATTTATACTCAAATGATTCAATATGAAACAGTTCTTTATTGTTAACGCTGGCCAATAGTAATTGATCTAGTTTTTCTACCATAGTTCTGTTGCTCAAGTAAATTGTGGTTTTGCCAAGTGTGTGACCTGTTTCGGTCATGAAACACGGAACACTTGCATGATAAATGTTCGACATATCATGACTTGTTGTATCATCAGTCTACGATGAATGTCGTTAATTATTATTTTTGAATAGCTAGACTATATCAGAATCAAGATTGTTCGGCCACTCAGGAATTACTGTTACCTTTTTTATTCCAAGTTCTTATAGGTACAGGTAATGAAAGTTGGTCGTTCATTTTACGATATTAATAGATAGGGAGACTTTGACCGAGGTGATGGCAGGTCTGACAATTAAGAAT
This sequence comes from Pseudoalteromonas sp. MMG012, assembly GCF_018100875.1. NCBI lineage: Bacteria > Pseudomonadati > Pseudomonadota > Gammaproteobacteria > Alteromonadales > Pseudoalteromonadaceae > Pseudoalteromonas > Pseudoalteromonas sp. MMG012. Next base: position 47,558 of record NZ_JAGJEF010000020.1, on the reverse strand, counting down.
TTATTTAAATCATCTTAAAAAACTAAAATACAGATGACAAAGAGCTGATTTACGCTTTTTGTTGTAGAGCTGTCGCTTTAGGTTTTCTTTTTAGTTATTGTTTTTAATGCTTTTATTTCGTTGTTTGATGGTTATTAATATGACCTTTAATACTTGAGTTCTTCGACTAGCCACATATCGTCTGAAAAGCAGTATTATTTGTTTTTTAGTTGCATCAAAAAGTATGAAGGATTGCACTGATATTTTTTGTTTTTGTAATTGTTATATATTCGGTTTCGTTATATTTTTTATTTTAAGTATTAAAAACAATGTCTTGTGGTTTTTCGTTCTGTTTTTTTTTAGAGGTTAGATAACATTTCATAATTTCAACTTTTTAGGTTTCCTGTGTAATCTAGGTGCTGTTGACGAGATGAAGACAATACGTAAATAACTTCTCTCTAATCTTAAACAAATATGAAAAATGAAGTATGTGTATGCCGTATTTAAATAGCCCATGTATGTTCATTTTATATAGTGCTTACTTATAAAGGTGTAATAGCAATGTTCAATGAGTCTGATGAAAAAAGATACGTAAAACTATATAACAAGACAAAGGATCGCAGCATGCCAGTAGCAAAATCACTATCTAGAAAAGAGCTTGAGTTAGTTAAATGGGCATATGAACAAGGTTACTCTCGCGGAAAGCTGGATGGTGCTGACGGTGTATTTTTACATTCACAAGCAATCAATTCTCAGTTGGAAATGGACCTTGAGAATTTAATTCAACCGCTAAACTAATGGAGCAATCTGACATGTATACTCTCAATAAGAAACAGAGCAGAATGAGCAAATGGTGTGTCACGCCAAAACCTCGACCTAATGCAGATGTCAAATTAATTTGCTTCCCTTATGCTGGTGGCGGCGTATCTGTCTTTTATCCGTGGGTAGATTTGCTTCCTGATAATGTTGAACTCAATATTATTCAACTACCAGGAAGAGGCTCTCATTTTTCCGCAGAGCCGATTGCTGATATGGCATCATTAATTGAATCATTATTTAGTGAACTGGCACCTATATTACACTCTGATTATATTATTTTTGGTCATAGTTTAGGAAGCCGGATTGGTTTTGAATTAATCATCCGGGCTATTCGAGTGGGTTTAAAGCCTCCGATGCATTTCTTTGCATCAGGCAGTGCGGGTCCTCAAAGAAAATGTTTTGATCGGAAGGTTTACGAGCTACCTGATGTTGATTTTATTAAAGAATTAAAAGACATGAAAGGAACACCTGCGGAAATTCTTGAAAACAAAGAATTGATAGAGTTGCATTTACCAATGCTAAGGTCTGACTTTAAAGTTGCCGGGGAATATAGCTATAAAGGAAACGTGAATATACCTTCGCCTGTCACCGTGTTATTTGGTAAAGATGATGCTATTTCTGATGAAGAAATTCATATGTGGGGTATGTATTTTTCTGATTTTTCTAAGGTTGAATGTTCAGGCGGGCACTTTTTTATTGATACGCACCCTCATCAAGTTTTAGCTCAGTTAAATCTTTATTTTGAAACTCAGTTTGCGATAAATGCGGCGTAAACAGAGCGGATTTAATTTATTTTATTTGGCAGACAGCGTTAGAATTTCAAACAATTATGGCGTGTCTTTATTATTTCAATATCTCACTCGTGAGATAGATCTATTTATCGTTAGAGGTAGGGGGTTTCGTTGAAGTTTAATCTAATTTGTCTTTGCATGTCACTGACATACATGAGCGCTGCTCATGGCAGTACGCTTATCGAGTTATACAGTAACGGGGTTAAAAATAACTTATCTGTCAATGCTGAGCGTGTTGCATATTTGGCGGGGTTAGAGGGTGAGAAGCAGTCTTTTGCGCAGCTATTACCTCAATTAAAGTTATCAGCGCATGTGCGTTATGATGCTCAAACACAGGCGTTAGATACTCATAATCTATTGCAATATAAAGGGGCGCAAAAATCAGCATCGGATGCTGCGGAATATGAATTAGGGCTGAGTCAGCGATTATTTGATTTGCCAGCCTACTATGATTATAAAGGTAGTCAGTACGGCTCGACTCAGGCCAAAGTCAAATTTCAACAAGCATTGTCTACCTATACCAGCGATTTTTTATCTGCATACTTAGATGTAGTAGAAGCGCAAGAGAAGTTACTCTTTATTCAAGAGACGCTAGATGCGTATGAAAAGCAAAGTAGTATTATTACTAATCGCTATGCGGTGGGCTTAGTCAAAATCAGTGAATTGAAAGAGTCAGAATCACAGCAGCTCAAAGTTGAATCTGATGAAATACTTGCAAAAAATGATCTCGCTTTGGCTTTTGAGCAATTATCTTTAGTCACGCAAGTTGATGTAGATGCTATTCATGCTTTATCTGGTGAAATACCGGTACTGCATAATCCCGCTGAGTCAATCACACATTTACAAAAAAAGTTTAAGAATAACTGGGGGTTTAAACTTGCGAGTTTAGATTTGACGGTTGCGAATGAGAATTGGAAAGCAAAAAAGGCGAAGCACTTGCCTACCGTGACGAGTCGGTTGAGTTACACCGATAGTAATACCGATTCGACGTACAACTTTCAGCACCCAGATACATTAAATCGGCATGGCTGGAATATTGGCGTGTATTTGGAAATGCCAATTTATAATGGCGGAGGTGTAAGCTCTGCGAGCAGTGAAGCAAAGCTTTCTATGGAGCGCGCGAAATACATGAAAAAGCTTAAACAGTTGGAGGTTAAGCAGCAAATATTGAAAAACCATAGAACTTTGCGTGCAATTTCACACTCATTAGCTGCGAATGGGCTGGCTGTTGAGGCGGTAGAATTAGCATTGAAAAATTCAGAAGATGAATATTTCAGTGGTCTAGGGCCATTTAGTAGAGTGTTAGATAACCGCGCTCGGTTAATGTCAGAGAAGGTTCAGCTGATCCAAGAGAAATACCAGTATGTGAAATTATATATTTCGTTAAAAGAGGTAATGGGTGAGTTATCGAACACTGAAGTTGGTTTTTTAAATCGTTTATTTAGTGGCGTATTAGCACAGAGAGTGACTGTCGATAAATAGGTGCACATAGTGACTCTGCTGTCGCTGACCGATAAATATGAATAGGAGATAGTTTACATGAAATACATGGTTATATTAGGCGCTTTAGCGTTAGTTGCAGGGTGCGGCAGCCAACAATATAATGAAACACAAGTCGTAAGTGAGAAAAAAGCATTTAAAGTTAAAAGTGAATATGCGTTATTGGGTAGCTGGAAAGGAGATACTGCACAGATAGAGTTTCATGGGAGTCACTTTAATCAAGTTTTCTCTAACTCGTTTGTGCAACAGTCTCAAGTACAGACAGGACGGTATAGTCATGATGGCATCGTTCAAAAATTTCATTGGAGCTTAGATTCTGCTGGGATCGTGACGCTAAATATCGTTGATGGAACATGTGGTATCGTCCCGTTAGATTATTGCAATGTGAGTGCAAAAAAACAAATTACATTAAGCGGCTCAGATATCAGTGCTGCAACTTGGGAAATCAAAACAGACGGTGACTTAGATGGCGTTTACGAAAGTACGATTTCAGAGCCGGTTGTTAGAAATGAATTTAGTGATACACAGCTTCATGCGGGCAAACAGTTTTTGAAGTTATCAGATAATTTCGATCGCCCTTTGGAAATGGTCTTAAATGATGATGTGGTTAATTTATTGCTTCCAATTAGTACTGCTTCAACACACAAATATGTGCGCTTGTCTGGGGCTGTTAAGCAATCGGATCATAGCATCATATTTGATAAACATGAAGGTACCACATTAAGTGAACCACAGCGCTTTAAAGTGGCGAATGAAGCTGATGTGTTATTAGATGTAGAAAGTCAAATAAGTGATGTTGTGTTGAGAAGTGGACTCGGTGATAGTGTCGTTATTGATTATCTGATCACACGTAAGATAGTTATGCCGGACAATTTAACCGCATCTCAATTAGATTTGTCACAGTTTAAGGTTACAGAGCGCCATACCATAGTGACAAAAGAGTCAGTTGCGCTGTTAAGCGATCTTAGCATTAACTTAAATGAGACTTACTATTCTAAAATACCTGCAGGCTTTAGTGCATCGGCGGATGGTGCAGGTCACCAGATTGTTTTTCATGAAGGAAATACAGGCGTGATTTCGTTTATAGACCCAAGTAGTGACAATGCAGAGAATACTCAAACATTCACTTGGGAATATAAGAGTGATCAACAAGTGCATGTTGCTTTAGCTAATGGCATAAGCTGGGACTTAGGGTTTACAGGAACTGTACTTGGTGGCTACAGTGCGATTTATCAAAATGAAAGTAATGATATATACGGGCATGACTTCTTAACGCAAGGATACGTTGATCCTAACACATTAGTACCTGGTCGCTTTACGCTTGAGAATACGGATGGGTTATCAACGGTTGATGTTGAGTTCAAAGAGAATGGTGAAATACTGATTCAAGCTGGACCAATTAGCTTTAGTGGTTTTTGGGCTGTCACAGATGAGCGAGAAATTGTGAGCTTTGAATGTGAGCAACATGATGGTGTATTAGTAACAGAGCTAGATCTTTGTAAAAGCCAACTGCAACTGATTGGGACTGACGAGAGTACTTTAAAGTTTGGTCATATACGTAAATTTAAGTTTTTACATAGCAACGGTAATAAATTGGTTTCAACATACAACGCGACCGCTTGGGGTGAACCGCTTACGACCGGCGCTGTACCAGTACATTTTAATTGGGTTTATCGTTGGCAACGCGTTGGAGATTAGTCAGTAACGTAAGTCGTAACACGGTTCAGGAATTGTCTTTTTAGATTAGCCATAAACCTGCTGACTGTATATAGCCACATAGTCAGCAGGTGGAGAGAACAATTTTAAATATTGAAGTTAACTAATTGCCACTTAAACCAAGATTATGAATAAAAATAGAAATTAAAACTCATGATCAATAAGTCGGCCGTTATATGTGCAAGTAAGGAAGAATAAAATGAAACAGATATTAAATCATGCAACACGTATCGATCACTTGGCCATTGCGGTTTTAGATCTAGAATCAGCCATTGATTTTTACTGCGGTATTTTAGGGTTTGAACTACTAAAGCAACGAGAAGTAAAAGGTCAGTTCTCAGGTATGTTAGCTGCCGAATTATGTGGTAATGGTTTTACCATCGTATTGGTGCAAGGTACGAATAAAGAATCTCAAGTTTCTAGGTTTGTTGCAGAGTATGGTCCTGGTGTACAACATGTGGCCATTGAAGTTGATGATGTTGAAGAGGCAAAATCCCGTTTAATGCAGACTGGTTTGCAGTTTTCGACCAATATTATTCATGGCGATCAGTTGAAGCAGATTTTCACACTCAGAGATAAAAACTCCGGCACGATGTTTGAATTTATCGAGAAGAAAAAGCGTACTTCACAATTTGAAAAAACAAGTATCCAAAATTTATTTGAGCAATTAGAACTAGCTGGCGCATATTAGGGGTTAACATGAAGTACACGATTATAGATTTTCTTGAAAAAAACAGTCTCGATAAGCCACATGACATTGCTTTTCGTTTTTTAAGTGATAAAGACTTAACACCAGTAAGTTTAAGTCATAGCCAGTTGTGGGAGGCTGTGCAGTTAAGAGCCGAGCAAATTAGACTAAGAGCACAACCTGGTGAGTGTGTATTACTTTTGTTTCCGTCAGGGTTAGATTATGTCGTTACTTTCTATGCATGTTTAGCCGCGGGTATTATAGCGGTTCCTCTATACCCGCCCAGCAAGAGCAATAAAGTAGATAGAATTACGAAGGTAGCACAAAGCTGTGATGCAAAAGTCGCACTGACTATCTCAAGTGAAATGGATAAAATTAATGAATGTTTTGCACATGATAGTGCACTACAAGCGCAAGTACAGCCGATAGCAGTAGACACCTTACCATTAGGTGAACGTTATAAAAGTAGTGAACTTGAGTTAGAGCAAGTTGCCTTTTTACAGTATACGTCTGGTTCTACAGGGGCACCAAAAGGCGTTATGATTTCCCATAAGAATATTATTGGAAATGTGACGCACCTCACGCATACTGCCAGTGCGACACATGAAGATATATTTGTAAACTGGCTACCGCTGTTTCATGATCTAGGTTTAGTGACCGCCATTTTGTGGCCTGTATACTTGGGAACAAGCTCGACTTTAATGTCTCCAGCGACGTTTGTAAGAGAACCGATCAACTGGCTACAAGCCATCCATGATTACAAAGGCACCATGTGTGGCGCGCCTAACTTTGCTTATAACCTATGTACTAAAAAAATATCAGACTCAGTGCTAGATAATTTAGACTTGTCATCATGGAAAGTAGCTTACAATGCGGCCGAGCCAGTGAATGCTGATACATTACGAGACTTTTCAGCACGTTTTGAACAGTGTGGTTTTGATGGTCAAGGTTTTTACCCAGGTTATGGGATGGCAGAGGCAACGGTATTCATTACTGGTGTGACACGAGATCATCAGCCCCCTATGTTGGTATGCGATAAAGCATCACTTGGTTCGTTTAAATTAGACTTAGTTGATGAAAATCACACCGTGTTGACAAGTGAGTTAGTGAGCTGTGGTTATGCTGAGCAAGATCATCATGTGTGTGTGGTTGACCCCAATACAAAAATGCAATTACCAGAAGGTGAGGTCGGTGAGGTTTGGTTCGCAGGTCCAAGTGTTGCGTCAGGGTATTGGAAACTGGAGGATATTTCTGCGCAGGTATTTGCACAAAGTTATACCCAACTCAATGGTGAACAAAGTAAGCCAGTTTACTTGAGAACGGGTGATTTGGGAGTGCTACAGGATCAGCAGCTATATATAACGGGTCGCCATAAGGACTTGGTTATTTTCCAAGGGAAAAACTATTACCCCCAGGATATTGAGCATGCAGCAAGTGAAGCGCATGACGCTGTACGCAGCGGTTATAGTGCTGCATTTTCTGTCGATAGAGCGGGTGAAGAAGAATTGGTACTAGTGACAGAGCTAACTCGAGAAGCCTTTAGAAAAGCGGATTATAAAGCGGTGACGGACAGTATTCGTGCTCATGTCTATCAGCAATGTGAAGTGCAAGTAACTGAAGTGGTTTTATTGAAACCGTATTCAATTCCAATGACGTCAAGTGGGAAAATTCAGCGTAAGCAAGCTAAGGCAAATTGGCAAAATGATACAATGCCAGCTTTGTTTAGCGTAGATGCGACCAGTGAAGTGGCGGAAATAGTGCAACCAGCCACTGTCATTGAGGAAGCCATACATCAAGTGTGGTGTAAACACTTAGCATTAGAGCAGGCTTCTGTTACTGCGCCATTTTATCAATTGGGTGGTGACTCAATCAATGCAATAGAGATTGCAGCAGAGGTTGGTCGCACTTTTGATGCCATAGATTTAGTTGAACGAGACCTGTTAGAGCATCATAGTATTCGCGCTATGGCTGATTATGTATCGCTAAAGCAAAGTATGGCTAACTTGCATGCAGGTAAGCAAAAAAGCGCTGCGAGTGCGGGGCAGTTAGTATTATGAGGTTAGCGGAATTACTGGAAATATTGGCTCAAAAAGGCGTTACTTTGCAATGCCAAGATGGGCAGCTTGTATTAGAAGGCCATGTTGATACCTTATCGAGTTCAGAGATACAAGCGCTTAAAAAGTATAAGCATGAAATTATTGGTTTAAGTGGTGAAAAGAGCAATGTGTTTGATATCGCAATATGCACTCGAGCACACGCTTATAGTACACAAATGACAAGCCATCAAAAAAGCATGTATCTATTAGAGTCACTTGCAGAACAGCCATATTATAACTTACCCGTGGCGTATAAAATTACGGGCTCGCTACAATTGGATAAACTGCAACATGCATTTAATCGACTCATTGCCAACAATGATGTATTAAGAACGATATATAGTAAGCCAGAAGAGACGCAGCATATTCAGTCGCAGCATGATTTTGTTTTACCCCACTCTAAACTGCGTGATGAAGCGTCTTTGGTAGAGGCGCTGAAATGTGAAGCAAATTATCGCTTTGATTTATCAAAAGAGTGGCCGATTCGCGTTCATGTTTATGAACTAGACACTTATTATGTATTGAGCATTAATATTCACCATATTGCCGCTGATGGCTTCTCTGCAAAGGTGATTTTACAGACTCTCGCAGCTGAATATGCACAACCATGTAGCACGGTTCATCGGGTTGCGCAGTATGCAGATTTCAGTGATTGGCAACAGGCGTACTTAACGTCAGATCATGCAAAAGAAGGTGTTACATATTGGCAGGCGCTATTGGAAGGGGTGTCAAGTTGTCATAACTTTCCAATACAATACCCTAGACCTACCACGCTGAGTGTGCAAGGGAAGCGATGGAAGCAGACGCTAAATAAAGACTTATCGAGTCAGTTGAAACAATGTGCGCAAGAACAAGGAGTGTCTAGTTTTTCTCTATTGCAATCGGTATTTGCGTGTTACTTATCAAGAATGAGTGATAGCCAAGATATTGTATTTGGCTCTGTTTATGGAAATCGTAGTGGCGAGAATGTTGCTAATACGGTGGGTATGTTTGCGAATACATTGCCTTTTAGATTCCAATTCAGTGCTGAAGATAGCTTATCCACAGCAGTCATTCAGTGTCAAAAGCTAGTGAAAAATGCGAAGCAGTATCAATATGTTCCTTTTGAGCAGATCGTTGAACTTGCCAATATAGAGCGTCAAGCCAATCATCTGCCTTTGGTGCAAATTATGTTAGTTGCACAAGACAATGCATTAGAGCAATTTCGTCTTGATGGCTGCCAAGTAGAACTCATGGATAATGATCAAGATGTGTCAAAGTTCGACTTCTCGATTCATATTTATACAAAAGGCGAACAGCTGGAGTTTGTATGGGAATACAATACGCACTTATTTAGTGATGATTGGGTTCAGCATTTAGCGCGTTATCTAGAGCATTTTATTGCGCAGCTCATTGCGTCTCCGACCATGGCTTTCTCAAGTATTCACTTTAAGCATGATGCAACAGCTGAGATCATTGAACCGAATCGGTTCCCAGTTTTTAAGAGTTTACCGGAGCTGATCACAGAACAAGCAAGCGATTATGCAAACAGAGTAGCGATTAGCCATTATTCGGAGCAGTTAACTTATGGACAGTTGGTGGATCGACTTTCTCGAGCTGCAAGCCATTTTCTGGACACTCATTATGCCCCCAAAAGCAGAATTGGTGTTTACATGGAAAAATCCATCGATATGGTGGTCGCTATGTTGGCAATTATGCGTGCTGGTTATACCTATGTACCGCTTGATCCCAGTTATCCGCAGGCACGCGTAGCGCAGATCTGTCAAAATGCGGAATTGGCATGTGTAGTGACGCAAGACGGGCATTTTCCAATCAACAATTCGCAGTCGCATTTTGAGGTTGTGACGGTGGCGCAATTACAAAAAAGCGAAGTTAAAGTTGCTTACCCGGTATTGACTGAGGCAGACATTGCCTACGTGTTATATACATCAGGCTCAACTGGAGTGCCTAAAGGAGTCGCTGTACCACATAGCAGTATCTATTATTCACTACAGGCAAATAAAGAAGTATTTAACTTTAATAAAAATGACACGATGCCAACGATTGGCTCTCAAGCTTTTGGTGTGTCATTGCTTGAAATTTTGGTGCCATTATTAAGTGGCGGGAAAATTGAGATTATTACTCGAGATGATGTATCTTTATTGCCTCAACTAATTGAAAAAACACAGCAGGTGTCAGTATTGCATGCTGTGCCGAGCCTAATGGGGCCTTGGATCGATGAAGTGAAAGCCTATGGTGATGACTGTTACCCTGATTTGAGGTTGTTATTGGTTGGCGGTGAGCCTGTGCCAGACACGCTTTTGAAAAAAATACACGCTTGGCGTGAAGATGTTGAAGTTCGGGTTTTATATGGTATGACGGAGTCATCGGTGGTGAGCAGTAGTTATAATCCAAAGTCGGTCTCAGCATTAAATTACTGTATTGGTCAGCCTCATCCCAATGTGAATTACTTGGTAATGAACCAGTTTGGTGCGATACAACCGAAAGGGTTAAGTGGTGAATTGTATGTGGCTGGGTTGTCATTAGCCGCCGCCTATGTTGGCAACAAGCAGCAAACGGATAAACACTTCACTTATGACGAAAGTACAGCGCAACGAGTATACAAAACGGGTGACCGAGTAAAATGCCATTTGGATGGCCACTATGAGTTCTTAGGCCGGTTAGACAATCAGATCAGTTTAAGAGGCGTGAGAATCGAATTAGGTGAAATCGAAAGCTGCGTTAATGACATAAGCGTGGTGACTCACTGTGTTGTGCATCCTCAATTGATGAATGACACCGATGTTTTATTGGTACTATATTACAGTATTAAGTACGGGGCAGACAGTGAAGACGCTCTGGCACAAATCAAAGCGCAGTTAACTGAGCACTTACCAGTCTCAATGAGGCCGACATTGTTTAGCCAACTGGATGCATTACCGCTTAATGCCAACGGGAAAATTGATCGTAAATCGTTACCTATTCCGCAGTTGAAAAGTGTTTATATTGCACCGGCAACGCCGACAGAGAAAACGATGCAAAATCTATGGTGTGACTTGTTTGAGCTTGATTCTATTTCAGTGGAAGATAATTTCTTTGAATTAGGCGGGCATTCTTTGTTGGCGAGTAAGTTAGTTGCCAAAGCGAATGACATTTTTCAAGTGAGTTTATCAATTTCAGCATTTTTTACTGCACCAACCATTCGACTGTGTGCGATGAAAATAGATTCTGAGCGCGATAAAAACAAGCTGCAATTACTCCAAGCGACAATTGTAAATGATTCAAATAGCGAAGAGCTGATATTTTAATAAGGCACAAAACAATGAATAAAAATAAAGAGCTAACTTCACTTAGTAGGTTGCTATATAACTTTTCTCCGCGACAACTGATATTTGCCGTGGTCCTTGGGATGTTATCGGGCGCACTCTATAGTTTGATTATTCCTTTTATTTTGAGTGGACTAGAAAACGGACAGCTTGAAGTGTCTGGGTATGTTATTTTGGAAGATGGTTCCACTGGCTTTTTTGCATTTGTTGCTGCGATATTATTGACGAAAGTGACATCGGTAATATTTGTGAATAATATTGCAAAGTCTGCGTCTGCCGATTTAAAGTTAAAAGTTGCAGAGCGAATACAAGCGCTTGGTGTTGATACCGTTGAGCGTATCGGTTTTTCAAAAATACTGACGATCGTCGTTGACGATGTCAATCGTATTACAGATGCAGCCGTGGCGATACCTATGATGATCGTCTCCTTTGTGACAGTGCTAGGTATGCTCACTTACTTAGCCTATCTAAATTTGCAAGTGTTTGCTTTTATTTGCGTGGCGATAGTATTTGGTGTGTTGTTATTTCAATTGCCAGTGTTATTTGCAAAAGGGCTCTACACTCGCTCTCGTGAAGATAAAGACATCTTACAAGAAGGTATCAGAGGACTTATTTTTGGTGCTTATGAAATGAAGTTAAGTCATAGCAAAGGCAGAAAGTTTCTGGCGGAAGAGATTGCAGCACCATTGAGTAGTTCGACAAATAAAGAAAAGAAAGGTGACGCGGTTATCCATTTAGCAGGCAATGCCAGTGAGATGATTTGTTTTTTTGTCATTGGGGGAGTGGTATTTCTTTTACCAAGTGATTTATTAAGTTCAGACACAAGCGCTTTCGGAGTGGTAATGGCATTGCTGTATATTACAGGGCCAATTGCAGGCATATTATCGATGATGCAAACACTAAAAATTGCACAAGTGTCATTAGAGCGAATTCATCAATTACAAACGCTTGAGCCAGAGGTTTATAGTTTAAATGAGGCTGGTGCGGTTAAAGATGAATGGCAAAAGCTATCTCTCTCAAATGTACAATATCAATATAAGTCAGATGAATTAGAAGAAACTTTTGCAATTAAACCCATTAGTTTGGAGTTCGAAAAAGGTCATATTTACTTTATTGTCGGTGGTAATGGTTCAGGAAAATCAACATTAAGTAAGCTTATTTCATTCCATTATCGTCCAACACAAGGCAGTGTGCAATTTGATGACACCGCGGTAACAGAAACGAATTTGATGGCAGTAAGAGAGCGTGTTGGGGTTATTTTTTCGAATTATCATTTATTTAAGAAGCTCTATATACCCACAGATGATATTGACCAAGATAAAGTAAAACGCTACTTGGATATGTTTAAACTGACCGGAAAAACTGAGCTCATTGGTAATATATTCACAACCACTAAACTGTCTGATGGTCAAAGACGTCGCTTAGCTTTACTTGTGGCTTTGATGGAAGACAAAGATATTTATATTTTTGATGAATGGGCTGCGGATCAAGACCCTGAGTTTAAAGATTTCTTTTATACCGAGGTGCTGCCAGAGCTGAGAACAGCAGGAAAGCTGGTCGTCGCCATCACACATGATGATAGGTACTTCGATTGTGCCGATAAGGTCATAAAAATGGAATCAGGCGCGGTGAAAGAAGTTGAGCAATACGCGATACGCCAAAGTGAGCCGACACATTTACCTAGCTTAGCTACCGCCTAAAAAAAGAAGAGCAATTTAGTTATGAATATTAGTACCTTTTTAGATTATTGTCTGAATAATCAAGTGATGTTGAGCGTTGATAACAACCAGTTGAAAGTCAATGCACCAAAAGATGTCTTGCAACTAGAGCAAGTAAATTTCATTAAGGAAAATAAGTCAAAGATCATAGAAATATTGTCGGGACTAGAATTACAAAATGAAAAATCTGTAATGTTCTCTCAGCCCGTTGATGATGGCACTATTATTTCAAAAGGTCAGCGTCAGATGTGGCTGTTAGATCAGGTCACGTCTGGTCAACCTTATTGCTTTTTCCGTATTTTGCGCCTGGACGGTCGGTTGGATTTTAAAGCATTAAATGAGGCTTTTGCGGTGCTTATTCACCGTCATAAACAATTGCGAACGACTTACCAAGAAACAGATGGCGTGATAGCGTCAGTATGTTTGGACGATTATTCATTTGCTGTTGAATCTAGTGTGATTCATACAAATAGCAATGGCCAAGCAGCGTTAGATACGCTGATTGCTAATTTCCAAGCTCATGAATTTGATCTGGCATCAGATGTGATGCTTAAAGCACATGTTGCCAGTAAAGGCGATACGGAGCATTACCTATTCATTAAATGCCATCATATTGCAACAGATGGGTGGTCATTAGAACTCATTAACCAAGAACTGAATGTTATTTATAGTGCGCTGGAGTCTGAAAAAACATACAGTTTACCAAGTTTACAGCATGAGTATGGGCATTTTAGTCAATGGCAAAATTATTACCTTAACCACAACGCAGCGGACATTGATCGCGCATTTTGGTCCACATATTTAAGTGATGTATGTGAGTCATTAAACCTCAGCAATGCGACTAAGACGGATAATACGTCATTGATTGCAGAAACAGTGCAAGTTCCGGTTGATAAAATGTTGGTGGCCGAACTGAAAAAAATGTGTGGTAAGCATAATATGACCATGTATACATTGTTTCAGTTTGCTTTTAGTATTTTGTTAGCAAGATATAGCCAGCAACAAGACGTGCTTATCGGCACGCCAGTGGCGAATCGTGATGATGCACCATTGCAGTCATTGGTAGGTTACTTTGTCAATACGTTGCCAATTAGATTTCAAGTAGATGGCCAAGAGTCTTTTGGTGACAGTATAAAGCGTTACCAAGACATGTTGAGTGAAGTCATGGAACATAAAGACCTGCCTCTTAACGATATTGTAAATGCAGCCTCTCTATCGGCTGAGTTAATGACACAAGTTATGTTCACTTACTCGGCGTTTGAATCGAGTGTAACGACTTTAGGTAACATGGCTATAGACATTATAGAGCCCGCCCATCAAAAGACGGATCTAGAATTACATTTAAATTGTATTGAAAATAATGGTGAAGTGATTTGTCAGTGGCACTACGCAAACACTTTGTATGATAATGGTTTTATAGTAGGTATCGCTAATCATTTTGTCACCATGTTACAAGGATTGGTAGATATTGAATCAACGAAAGCGCCGTTATCGCAGATAGCAGTGCTATCAGAGGGTGAAGTACATCACTTAATATATGATCTGAATAACACAGTAAAAGAATACCCTAAAACAGACTGTATTCATGAGTTGTTTGAATCTCAAGTAGACGCAACACCAGATAAAACGGCACTTGTGTTTGAGGGGCAACGTTTAACTTATCGACAACTGAATGAGAAATCGAACCAGTTAGCACATTATTTAGTAGAGCATCATCATGTGAAACCAGACACCTTGATTGGTTTATGTGTTGAGCGTTCTCTGGAAATGGTTATTGGTATTTTTGCCATTTTAAAAGCGGGTGGTGCATATGTACCTCTAGATCCGAGTTATCCTCAAGAGCGCCTAAGCTACATGTGTGAAGATACGGCTTTGCAATTTATCTTGAGCCAATCACATACACATAATGCATTATCTAACTTTACCGGCGTCAATATTACCATAGATAATTTGGGCAGTACCGATGAGTCTTTTTGTAGTCATTGTAGTAAAAGTGATTTAGGTACCGGCACTTTAAATTCAAGTAACCTTGCATATGTCATTTATACATCAGGTTCAACCGGTCACCCTAAAGGGGTGATGGTTGAGCATCAAGCTGTGGTTGCTTTTCTATCTTCGCCAATTTATGTGGATAAAGCGCTTTCCAGCAAGGTTGCCAGCTTATCGTCGTATGCATTTGACGGCTTTGTTTATGATTTATTTTACAGTCTTACTTCGTCGGCTGAGTTACACATATACCCTCAAGATCTGGTGTTGGATGTTGAGCGGTTTAAACTGCAGATTCAAAAAGATGAAATTGAGAACTTTTTCACGACAACCGCTTTATTTAACTTACTAGCAGAGAATCAGGTGTTATCTGGCACGCACATTAAACAAGTTTTATTTGGAGGGGAAAGAAGTGATCCTCGTCTCGTTGAGACGTTTAAAGCTCATCACCCTGACATCAGCTTAATGCATGTTTATGGTCCAACAGAAGCCATTGTATATGCAACGACATGTGATTTGAGTGAACATAATGGGGCGACACCAATTGGACGCCCATTGAACCACAATACTGTGCTGGTTTTGAGTGATGAAGGTGAGTTAGTACCGTTTGGTAGTATTGGTGATTTACACATCGGGGGTGACAGTTTAGCGCGTGGTTACTTAAATCATCATGACTTGACACATGAACGCTTCATTGAAAATCCATATTATGATGCTAGTAATATTAAGAGTGTTAAGCGTCTTTACCGGACTGGAGATCTTGTCCGCTATTTACCTGATGGTAATATTGAATTTGTGGGACGAGCAGATGACCAAGTTAAAATACGGGGCTTTAGGATTGAACTGGGTGAAATCGAAGCACAGTTGTCGTTGTCGAACTTTGTTGACTCAGCATATGTTATGGCACATACCATTGCACAAAGCGCGCAATTAGTTGGTTATGTAAAATCTAAGGAAAAGCTTGATATAGCGGGACAACAAGATCTTGCTCTTCAGATTAAAACAGAGCTTAGTGCAAAGCTCCCAGATTACATGGTGCCTACTGCCATCATAGTTGTCAGTGAGTGGCCACTAACACCCAATGGTAAAATAGATAAAAAAACTCTACCATCAGCAGATAGTCATTTATCAGTTATGACTTATCAAGCACCCGAGAATAACATTGAGCATGCATTGGTGAATATCATTGCAAGCGAGTTAAAGTTAGAGGCCCATAATGTCAGTGTGACAAATGGCTTTTATGAATTAGGCGGCCATTCGTTATTGGCATTAAAAATTCAATCAAAACTGAAAGAAGTGGGATACTTCTTAAGTATAAGCGATATTTTGTTACCGATCTCTTTGCATGCATTAGCGGGAAAAGTACGACACGATGATGAACTCGTTGATAGTTTTGTTCCACCAAAAAATATTATAGAGCCATCTGAAGGGTCTATTACAGTTGAACAGTTGAATATGGTTGAGTTCACTGAATCGCAGCTTACTCAATTGATCACTAAAATCCCAGGTGGCGTGAGCAACATCAGTGATATTTATTCACTTAGTCCTTTGCAAGAGGGGATGCTTTTCCACCATATTATGGACAAGGAAGAGGACTTATACCTTTCATCATTTACCCTGCAGCTTAGCAATAAAGAGGTATTGGAAAGATTCTTCAATGCAATGAATGTACTGGTAAACCGGCATGACACACTGAGAACGGTCTTTTTCTGGGAAGGCTTACCTGAACCGACTCAAGTGGTGATGAAAGAGTGTGAAATCGCTATTACGCATCGAACCTTGGATGCATATGGCTCGATTGAAGCCGGTCGCGCGCAATTAGAGCACTACCGTGAATCACGGATATGTTTGCATGATGGGCCACTTCTTAAGTTGCAAGTGGGTAAATGTGAGGAAAAAGCGGAATATATCGTACTGGTTGAGCACCATCATTTAATCATTGATCATATCGGTTTAGATATTTTAGTTGAAGAGTTAACCGCGATTATGGGGCAACAAAGTGAACCGCTGCTATCGCCCACCCCATATCGGAACATTGTTGCCTATGCAAAGATGAAAAACAGTGAAAACCAAGGGGTGACGTATTTCCAAGATAAACTGGCAGGTTTAGAAGATAAGACAGAGTTATTTAGTTCAAAAATAGAGGGTGACGAACAAACGTTCAGTAAAAATGTAAAACCTTCTACAGCCACCATGCTGCGTAATGTATCAAAGCGTATTGGGCAAAATGTTTCATCGATTTTGCATACGGCTTGGTCTTTAGTGGCATCGCAATGTACGAATAACACTGATATTGCGTTTGGTACGGTATTGTCCGGTAGGCTAAACAATTATGCTAGCAGCCAAAGAACAATGGGCATGGCCATTAATACTCTGCCACTTCGAGTATCAGTTGCGGGGCGAAATGTTAAAGACGTTGTGGAACAAGTTTCGGTCAACCTGCAGGAACTGATTGAAGTTGAGCAAACGCCATTATCGTCTGTACTTAACCTAACGCCTTTAGGTTCAGGGTTATTTAACTCAGTCTTAAACTATCGTCATTCTCATGAAATGCAAGGCGAGAATGAGATCATTAGTGGATGCAACATATTAGGGGCACAAGAAAGAAATAACTATGCTGTATTCATTAATATTGATGACTATGATGCATCTGGTGGCTTTAATATTTCAATTCAAACAGCCAATGGTACCAGTGCTGAAAAGTTGCATGACTATTTTACACATGCACTGAATGGTCTATTACTGAGCTTAGAAGCTGAGCAAAATGTGCCTCTAACTGCAATATCGATTTTACCGGAAAATGAAGTGGAACATCTGACACATACGCTGAATGAGACGCACAGTGATTACGCAAAAGATATGTGTATCCATGAATTGTTTGAAGAACAAGTGAGAGCCAACCCTAGCCATATTGCAGTGGTGTTTGAGGGCATTGAATTTACTTATAATGAGTTGAATGAAAAAGCCAATCAATTGGCACATGCTTTAGTCACAGATTATCAAGTTACACCCGACACTCTGATTGGACTGAGTGTCGAACGATCATTGGAAATGGTGGTTGGGGTGTTGGCTATCTTAAAAGCGGGTGGGGCGTATGTGCCGCTTGATCCAAGTTATCCGTTAGAACGATTAAAGTTTATGGTTGAGGATGCTGATGTCCATTTGATATTGACTCAATCGGCTTTTAGCGCGCTTCACCGAGAGTTTAGCGCACAAGTGATTGAAATTGATGATTTGTGTACCGCACAGGCTAGCGCAAATTCAATATTTGGCCATTTACCAGTCAACAATTTGAATCGCAAAGCCCAAGCGTTAACGTCAAACCACTTGGCGTATGTTATTTATACATCAGGGTCAACTGGCAAACCAAAAGGTGTATTAGTTGAGCATCGAGGTGTTGTTAATTATTTATGTCATGCGAAGAAATATTGGCAACCGGAGCATAAAGGGGCTGTAGTGAGCTCTCCACTGAGCTTTGATGCAACGGTGACAAGTTTACTAACACCGTTAGTATCGGGTAAAGAGCTGGTGGTTTTGCCTGAGGACATGCTGCGTACCTTCGAGTTGTTATCTTGGTACCTATTTGAGCAAGGCGATAGTTGGATGTTTAAAATAACGCCAACGCATTTAGATGGTTTATTCCCATTTTTCACCAATGAGACACCATGTCTGCATGCACATAGCATTGTGATTGGTGGTGAACAGCTAACAACAGCAATAGTAAACAAATGGCAAGGTGAATGCCTACCAAATGCGACATATATTAATGAATATGGACCAACGGAAACGGTGGTTGGTTGTACAACTTATTCCGTCAGTGATGTACGTGATTTGGCACAGTGTAGTGCGAGTGTATTAATAGGTCGGCCAATAAATAATACTCAGCTCTACGTGCTTAATAACGGCATTCAAGCACCTCTCGGTGTTATAGGTGAATTATGCATTGCGGGTGATGGGGTGACACGAGGTTATCTGAATCGCGCAGATTTGACTGAAGAAAAGTTCACCACTTTTACAACTGAATCTGGCAAATCGGAACGTATTTATCGAAGTGGGGATATGGTTCGATATATATCAGATGGCAATTTAGAATTTATTTGTCGAGCAGATGATCAAGTGAAAATACGTGGTTTTAGAATCGAAATCGGTGAAGTTGAAGCACAGCTTGCGCAATTAGAGTGGGTTGATTCAGCTTTCGCAATGATGCAATACGTGGATGGGCAACCGCTATTGAGTGGGTATGTAAAACTGCATAGCCATATGCAGGGGGATGCGTTAACTGATGATTATGCCTCCCAGATTAAGTCTGCGTTGATGCAACGTTTACCAGATTATATGGTGCCGAATGCAATTGTGATTGTGGATGAGTGGCCATTAACACCCAATGGTAAAGTAGATAAAAAAGCGCTACCCGAACCACAAGGGAGTGCACACGAAGGTATATATACGGCACCAGAAACAGACACTGAGAAAGCGCTTGTCGCGATTTGGGCAGAGTTACTTAACTTAGAGATGAGTAAAATTAGCACGACAGCAAGCTTTTTTGACTTAGGAGGCCATTCACTGTTGATGGTTCGACTATTTAGTCATATTCAAAGCGAATTCGGCTTGTCGTTAGATTTAAAAGTACTGTATGACACACCTTATATAAAAGAATTGGCGCAGCTGTGTGATGTGATAATAACAAAACAGCAATTAAAAGAACGTTTAACGCAACGTGTTGAAAGTGAAATGGAAGAGGTCGAGTTTTAAAATGAATGCAAAAAATATAATTAATACATTAGCGATGTCGGATATTGATCTTTATTTAGACGATAATAATCAACTTAAAGCAAAAGCGCCAAAAGGGGCTATCACCAGTGAGCTGCGTGATTTAATCAAAAATAACAAGGCAATTTTGGTTGATTACCTTATTCAATTGGCTGAGATGTACAGTGAACAAACTGAGGGTGACCAGATCAAGGCGTTTGACCGACCGACTGGCAAAGCAAAGGTGTCATTTGCTCAGCAACGCTTGTGGTTTATTGATAACCTGCAAAGTGGGTCGCCAGAATATAATATGCCAATGGCTTTCGATGTTAAAGGAGCGCTTGATAGCACGCTGTTAAATGCTGTGTTTAGTACCATTATCGAACGACACGAAGTGCTACGTACTGTATACCTTAAAGAAGACGGACAAATATTACAGCAAGTTCAGAATATGGCTGAGGCGAATTTTAGTATTCAGCAAGAAGATTTAACCCATCTCACGGATGAGACTCAAGACCACGCGATACAAGCACTTATTGACGCAGATATTACGACACCATTCGATCTTGAAAGTGACTTAATGCTGCGAGTCTGTTATTTGAAGAAAACAGAGCAATCCGGGGTATTACTATTTAATATGCACCATATTGCTTCAGATGGCTGGTCAGTAGAAGTGTTAACAAAAGAGTTTTTGACGCTGTATCATGCTTACTATTTAAATCAAGATAACCCATTATCAGCGCTTGACATTCAATATGCCGATTATGCTCAGTGGCAGCGTGAATACCTAGAGGGAGAGGTGCTAGAAAAGCAGTTAGGGTATTGGGAAAAGCAACTAGATGAGGTGCCTGCGGTTCATTCATTACCGCTTGATCATGCTCGTCCAGTTAATAAGCAGCAAGCGGCATCGGTGGTAAGAGGTACATTACCGAGTCATATTGCAAAGCAGCTTATGTCTGTCGCTCAAGACTATCAGTTGACGCCATTCATGCTATTGCATGGTGCACTCTCTTTATTACTATCTCGCCATAGTAATACCCATGATATTGTGATCGGCACGCCAGTAGCCAATAGGTTGCAAACACAATTAGAGCCTTTGATTGGCTTCTTTGTTAATACGTTAGTACTCAGGGCGAGTACGGAACATAACTCATTGACTGACTTCTTTTCACACATTAAGCAGGTGCACCTAGATGCACAATCAAATCAGGACGTGCCTTTTGAGCAATTGATCGATCACATTAAAGTCCCAAGAAGTAAAGCGTATAATCCGCTGTTTCAGATAATGATGACCACGAGTACCAGCTATGGTATCGATGGTGAAAATGGCATTGATTCATTTCAATTGCCTAATGTGGAGTTAAGCGCCAATGCATCTGATCTTATTCAGGTCAAATTTGACCTCGATATTGACTTAAATATCAGTGATGAGGGCGTTGGGCTGCGATGGACATATGATGTTAGCTTATTTACAGAGCAACATATTAAAGAGTTGAATGAGCATCTGTGTACTTTATTAACAGGGTTGAGCCAAACTCCATCAACTCAATCACCACAGACAGTGCCTATGTTATCAGCAGCGCAAACGCGCCATTTGATACATGATTTAAATGACAATGAAATGAACTACTCAACAGGTAAATGTATTCATGAATTGTTTGAGCACCAGGCGCAAGAGAACCCAGATAATATTGCTGTTGTGTTTGAGGACCAGCAATTAACGTATAAACAATTGAACGAAAAAGCGAATCAATTGGCGCATTATATCCACGCTAATCATAGTATAACACCTGACACTTTCATTGGTTTATGTGCTGAACGCTCGGTTGAAATGGTCATTGGTATTCTGGGAATTTTAAAAGCTGGTGGTGCTTATGTGCCGTTAGATCCTGACTATCCTCAATCCCGTCTGAATTACATGTTGGAAGACGCCCAGTTAAACTTAGTATTGTGTCAATCTCAAGTGCAGGATGTGTTATCCGATTTCCAAGGGACGATTGTACCATTGGATAATTTGGGAGAAGTTGCAGCTGCTCACGTTACGCATGTATTCACGCAATACTCGAAAGAAAACATGTTACCAAGCACGATAAATTTAACCGCATCTAATCTGGCATATGTTATTTACACGTCAGGTTCAACAGGTCAGCCTAAAGGCGTCATGATTGAACATGAGTCACTGGTCTATTCGACGGAATGCCGATATGAAACATACACTGAGTTCACGAGCTTTTTGCTGATTTCTTCGATGTCGTTTGATAGTTCAGTTGCAGGTATTTTTTCCACTTTATGTGGCGGTGCAAAGCTATGTTTACTGAGCACACATAGCAAGGGTGATACCTCATATATTGTGAACCAATTAAAAGCGCATGAAATCAGCCATTTATTGATGGTGCCGAGCTTCTATGACTTGATACTTAATGAAGTCGACAGTACCACACTACCAGCATTGAAAGGGGCAATTGTTGCTGGGGAAAGTTGTTCAAAGAATGTGGTTGAAAAGCATTACCAAAAATTTGCTAATCAACAAGTTGTGTTGTTTAACGAATATGGTCCAACGGAAGCGACGGTGTGGAGTACGGTTGCATCGCTCAACTGCCGTGATGATGTCAGTATTGGTAAAGCTCTGCCAGGTAAATCACTATTTGTCATGCACAATAATATGCTGGTGCCATATGGTGGTATCGGTGAACTTCATATTGGCGGAAATGGATTAGCACGTGGTTATCTAAACCGCCCTGATTTGACAGCCGAACGCTTCATTACGAACCCGTTTTACGATGAAAACACCACAAACAGTTCAACTTATTTATATAAAACGGGGGATTTAGTACGCTATTTGCCAGACGGCAACCTTGAATTTATAGGCCGTTCAGACGATCAGGTGAAAGTCCGTGGATTTAGAATCGAGCTTGGCGAGGTTGAAGCACAATTAGAAAAATTAGCACTGGTGAATTCAGCACTTGTCACAACACATAAAGTAGCAGGTTCACAGCAATTAGTGGGCTATGTTAAAGCACAGCACGATACAAAAACAGATCAGCGGGAAATATTGGTTGCTGACATTAAAATGACATTAGGAAAACAGCTCCCAGATTATATGGTACCGAGCTTCATTATCTTGGTAGATGGATGGCCTTTAACTGCCAATGGTAAAATGGATAAAAATGCATTGCCACATCCAGGGGATGTTGTGCGTAATGAGGTTTTTGTTAGCGCTAAAAATGACATAGAAAAAACGCTAATGGCTATTTGGTGTGAATTACTAGAGCTAGAAAAAGTGTCAACGAGTAGTAATTTCTTTGAAATGGGTGGTAACTCTTTATTGAGTATTACTTTGCAAAAAGTCATACAGGAACGCTTGGACTTAGAAGTTGAGCTCACTGATATATTTGAATATCCAACGATACACAGTTTATCGCAGTTCTTATCAGATGATTGCGCAGCAGAAGAGGAAGCGTTACCGCCTAAATCAGCAAGAACAGTTGAGTTAGGTAATACCGATATAGCTGTGATTGGTATGGCAGGGCGGTTCCCAGGGGCAGATAATGTCGATAAATTTTGGGAAAATATTCGCTCAGGGGAAGAATCAATACAGTTTTTCAGTGATGAAGAATTAAAGGCTGCGGACGTTGACCCTCTCGTACTTCAAGATCCACACTACGTGAAATCGATGGACGTGTTAGATAACATTGCCGACTTTGATGCGAAATATTTTGATTTTACACCACGAGAGGCTGAGTTATTAGATCCGCAACACCGACTTATGCTTGAAGTTGCTTCTGATGCGTTAGAACACTCAGGGTATGGAGATAGGTCACAGCCGAAGGATGTGGGTGTCTTTGTTGGTGTGACGGACAGTGCCTATTTAATCGAGAATCTAATTTCCAACCCAGATGTAGTTGGTGGAGCTGCGCAGAGCCTTGTTTCTAGCACGAGTGCAGGCTTCTTAGCCACAAAATTGTCATATAAATTGAACTTAACGGGGCCGAGCTTAAATGTATTATCAGCTTGCTCCTCTTCACTGGTTAATGTGCATCAAGCATGTAATAGCTTACTGCTTAATGAGTGTGATATGGCGTTGGCTGGTGGTGCGCGCTTAGCGTCATTAAAACCAGATGGTTACTCTTATGTTGAAGGGGGCGTAAATTCATCTGATGGGCATTGTCGACCTTTTGATGTGAATGCATCGGGTACTCGCGGTGGCAGTGGTGGATGCGTACTTTTACTGAAACGCTTAGATAAAGCACTGGCAGATCAGGATACGATTCATGCTGTGATCAAAGGAACCGCGGTAAATAATGATGCGGCTCAGAAAGTCGGCTATATGGCGCCGAGCATTTCGGGACAAACGGCGGTAATTAAAAAGGCGATGGACAATGCCAATGTTGATGCAGAGTCAATTCAGTATCTTGAAGCGCATGGAACCGGGACTAAAATAGGGGACCCTATTGAAGTTAAGGCTTTGCAAAAGGCCTATAAAACACAACAGAAAAGTTATTGTGCATTGGGGTCAGTAAAGGCGAATATTGGTCACTTAGATGTTGCTGCAGGTACTGCTGGTATGATTAAAGTGGTTGAAGCAATGAAAAATAAGCTGATCCCACCTAGCATTAACTTTACACAAAGTAATACTCAGATAAATTTTGAGAAGACACCTTTTTATATTAACAAGGACTTGAAAGCGTGGGAATGTGAAGAGAATGCTGTAAGACGTGCTGGTATTAGCTCTTTTGGGATTGGAGGCACAAATGCGCATGTGATTATGGAGCAGGCCCCAGAGGTAGCACCGAGTACCTCGCCACGAGATACCTGGCTGATACCTATTTCGGCAAAGTCTCCTACAGCAGTCAAAACGGCATGTCACAATTTAGTCCATCATTTAGAGCAGCAAACAGAGCGTAGCGTCAGTATGCACGACATTGCATACACATTGCAGGTTGGCAGAACACAGTATGAATACAGTACTCACGTGTCTTGTCAGTCGATAGAGGATGCAATTAGTCAATTAAAAGACAATCCAAAGGTTGTGAAAAATGAAGGTGACAACTGCTCAATTATATTTATGTTCCCTGGACAAGGGGCGCAATATGTAGATATGGCGAAACAACTTTATATCAATGAGCCAACGTTTAAAGCACAATTTGACCAATGTGCACAGCACTTAGCATTATTATCAGGAGAATCTCTAGAAGCGATTATTTATCCGAGTGAGAATGGTTCAGTGACCACGGATATGGCGCAGACACTTTTAAATCAAACGCATATCACTCAACCCGCGCTATTTACAATCGAGTATAGCTTGGCGAAGCTATTACAGTCTTGGGGTATCGAGCCTGATGCGATGATAGGACATAGTATCGGGGAATATGTTGCAGCGTGCTTGGCAGGTGTGTTTACACTTGATGATGCGTTAAAGTTGGTGAGTGCAAGAGGGCAGCTCATGCAACAAGCTGCGCCAGGCAGCATGTTATCCATATCGATGGCAGCGGAGCATTTACGTCCGCTGTTGGTTATGACTGGCACATGTATGGCAGGAGTAAACTCTGCTAATAACTGTGTTGCATCGGGTAGCAAAGAAGATTTGACACATTTAGAGAAACTACTGGATGAGCGCAATATTAGCTATCGCCCATTACATACTTCGCACGCATTTCATTCAAAAATGATGGATGTCATTTTAGATGAATTCTTACAAGTGATTAAAGGTGTAACGTTGCACGCACCCGTTATGCGTTATGTGTCAAACCTTACGGGTCAGTTTATTACGGCTGAGCAAGCTCAGGATCCACACTATTGGGCGAATCACTTAAGAGGCACAGTGCTATTTGCGGATGGGATTGAGACGATTTTGTCTGACGATGAAGATTTATGTTCTGCGAAGGTTATGATTGAAGTTGGGCCTGGTAGAAGTTTATCTACATTAGCGCGAAAGAGCGCGCAGGCGCGGGAACATGTCATCGTACCCACGACACGACATCCGAATGAATCGACTTGTGATGTCGTTAGCCTACAAGATACGATAGGCAAACTGTGGAGTAATGGTATTAATGTTAATTGGGATGCATTCAATTTGGGTCAGCGCGGACGTCGAGTCCCTTTACCTACCTACCCATTTGAAAAAACACGTTATTGGATAGAAGCGGGAAGCGTATTACCAACTACCCGAGTTAACAATCCGAATGCCAAACTACCTTCAGATATGTGGTGGTCAGTGCCGACATGGAAACAAAAAGCGGCAGTTAAACAGGGAAAAATGCAGCTCGATACAGCATTAAAATCTTGGCTGCTCATCATGGATACTGAAGGTGTTGCAGAGCAGCTATCGGCACATTTACACGCACTTGGTCACACGGTGGTATGCGCGTATCCGGGTGATACATTCAGTTACCTTGGTGAGAACAATTACACTTTTGATATGAGCCAAGAGGCGGAACATTACACATTACTTGATGCTGTGAATGCGCGTACTCCGCTGACTCGTTTAGTACACCTAACGAGCATATCGTCTGGTGCGCAGAACCCTTCAGATGATATGGATAGTTTTTGGAGTACGCAGCAAAGCGGGGCCTTAAGTGCTTTATATTTTATGAAGGCAATTGTTAAAGCTGACCTGAGTACTGATATTGCGGTGGATTGTATTACCAATGAGATTGAAAGTGTGACAGGGGAGGAGTTGATTAACCCAGGACAAGCAACCATAACCAGTTTATGTAAGGTGGCGCCGCAAGAATACCCTGATCTATCATGTCGTCATATTGATATCCAACTGCAACCACATCGGGGTGATACATATTTGACTCGTTTAGGTAAGAGGCTATCTACTGAACTTATGTCCATACAGCGCAGTACAACGGCTGCATTGAGAGGCTCACAGTATTGGGAGAAGCAATATGAACAAACTCACATTGCAGCTGATGCGCCAGCGGCACATACGCTTAAAGATAATGGCGTTTATTTGATCACCGGTGGATTGGGTAACATAGGTTTACTGCTCGCGGGGTATATTAGTAAAACGGTAAGCAACCCTAAATTAGTGCTCGTCGGTCGTTCGGAGTTTCCGCAACGGAGTGAGTGGAGGGGCTTAATACAAAGTCAACCAGAATCAAAGGTATGTGAGCGTATTAATCAGATTCAACAGATAGAATCGAGAGGGGCTCAAGTGTCAGTAATGGCTGCAGATTCAGCGGAATTGACACAAATGGAAGCAGTATTCAATGCGGTTGAACGTGATTTTGGCAAGGTAAACGGTATTATTCATGCTGCAGGGCAGCTACATGGGTCAATGACTGCTTTAGTTGAAACAACGGTGCAGGACTTTGAACAACAATATAGTTCAAAGGTCGCGGGTGTTATGGTACTGGATAAGTTATTGCGCAATCGAAATGTCGATTTTTGCCTACTGATGTCTTCGTTGTCATCAGTGCTCGGCGGATTGGGTTTCAGTGCTTATGCGGCTGCAAATATTTATATGGATGCGTTTGTACAAAACAAACATATTGAAGAAGATGAGCGATGGATCAGTGTTAATTGGGATGGCTGGGACTTTTCAGGTGAAGCCGCGAATAATATCGGCTTTTCAATGACTCCCGAAGAAGGTGAGACCGCTTTTAGTCAGTTGCTATCTATGTCGTACTATCCGCAATTAGTTCACTCAACTGGTGCGTTGGATAGTCGTTTAAAACAGTGGGTTGACAAGGCACCTAGCGAGTCACAACAAACGTTATATGAACGACCAGAACTTGACAGTGATTATGTTGAACCAAGCAACGAGATAGAGCAAAAGTTGGTTGCTATCTGGCAAGATGTTTTGGGTATTGAACAAATAGGCATCGAAGATAACTTTTTTGACCTCGGAGGCGACTCTTTAGTTGTGACGCGCGTAATTAGTGAAGTGAGGAAAACTTTTTCAGTCGGAGAGTCTGTTGTATCTATCTCGGAATTTTTTGAACAACCAGTGATTAAGCACTTAGCTAAAAAAGTGGCGATTGAGCTGGAGGATACTCAAGTTGAGAGTAAGAAAGCGCAATTATTAGAAGCGGGTAAAGCTGTAGAAGAAGGAACATTTTAATGAATTCACCACAACAAATTATCGCACATGCGGAAGCTTGTAATATTGTACTTTATCTTAAAGGTTCGCAGCTGGCTTATATTAGCGAGGAAGGCGAGTTTCCAGAAAGTTTAAAGTCATTGATCAGAAATAATAAAAATGAAATTAGCTCTTATTTACAAAAACAAGAACAGGAGAAGCAGCAAGCACAAGATAAAACACGCATTATACCGGTTGATAAAAAAGCGGTATTGCCTTTGTCTTTTGCGCAGCAAGGACTCTGGTTTATAGATCAGTTAGAAGGGGGAAGTAGCCAATATAATATTCATGCTGCGTTTGGCTTAAAAGGCGAGATTAACTTAGCGGCAGTACAATGGGCATTGAATGTATTAATCGAACGGCATGAAGTGCTGCGAACGGTATATATTGAGAAAGAAGGTGAAGTGCGTCAATTGGTGCAGTCATTGCAGCATATGGAGTTGCCACTTATTGACTTGAGTGAATACTCTGAAATGGATCAGAGAGCCCAAGTACAGCAGTGGTCTGCCAAAGAGATGAACCAAGTCTTCAATTTACAATCTGATTTAATGTTGAAGGCAAAAGTGCTGAAACGCGCTGATCACGACCATGTGTTGTTGTTTACGCTTCATCATATAGCGTCAGATGCATGGTCTCAGGCGATTATGATTGGTGAATTTATTACCTTGTATGATAGCTATTGTAAAAAGCTGCCAAACACCTTGCCACCGATTGATATTCAATATTGTGATTACGCACATTGGCAACGCAACCATTATACAGATGAAAAGATCTCCGAGCAGCTGGTTTTTTGGAAGGAGATGTTAGCAGGGGCGCCGTATTGTCACTCCCTACCATTTGACCGGCCTAGAGCGCAGCATCAAAAATTTGCCGGTGACACATACTCATGGTTTGTTGGTAATGAGACGATGAATGATTTGAAGTCGATAGCCAAAGCCAATCAGTCAACTTTGTTTATGTTGTTGTATAGTGCTTTTTCTGTGTTGATTGGGCGTTGGAGTCAGACTCGAGATGTGGTAATCGGGAGTCCAATTGCAGGTCGGGCTCATCCTCAAGTCGCGCCAATGATTGGCTATTTTATCAATAGCATGATGTACCGTAGTCAGTGGGAAGAAGGTGAGAGTTTCTCTTCTTTATTATCGAGAAATCGACAAAACACCTTATCGGCCTTTGATAATCAGGATATTCCGTTTGATTCATTGGTAGATAAATTAAAAATCCCTAGAGAACTTAGCCATAGTCCGTTATTTCAAATAATGTTCACATTGCAAAATACGGAACAATCAGAGTTTGAGCTTGCTGACTTGGATACCTATCCGGTTATGGGTGAAAACTCGCTAACGAAATATGATCTTCAAATGGTCGCGGAGGAAGATGACGCGGGGATGTGGCTTAACTTAACCTATTCGACGGACTTATTTGATATACAAACAATCAAAGGGTTGTCTGAAAGCTTTGATTTGGTTTTAAAGCAGTTATCAAAAAGCGTGGATATGGATATTGAACATATTGCACTGTCTCCTAAAGTTAAAGCTTTGAATAAGCAGAATTTAAATAGTGGTTTAGACTCAGTGAATGAATTGTTTGAGCAAGTGGCGCACTCGAAGCAGGAAGCAATTGCAATTCAAGATAACGATGAATTGATCAGTTATCAGCAGCTCAACGGCAAAGCCAATCGATTAGCAAGATACTTAATCGCCCAAGGCTTAATTAGCGGTCAAACGGTTGATGTCTGTTTAGAGCAGAATATTCAATGCTATGTGGTATTGTTAGCTGTGTTAAAAGCGGGTGGGGTGTATGCTTATCATGAACTAAAACAGTATGAAACACTGTCAGAGCAGCATGGTTGTTTACGCTCTGGTAACATGTTGATTCATGCAAATAAGCTTGCTAAGGCATGCAATAAAACGAGTTTAATTATAGATGAGTCTCTTTATGTTGAATATGACGACGATGATTTAGACTTTAGTGAAGTGATTTTGAGTGAGGGGGATCCTGCCATTGAAAGTGGCTGTGGTAACGGTACTCAGGTTAGCCATGGCTCGGTATGTGCGCAAATATTGAGACAACAAAAAAGTATGGCCCTGACTGATGAGTCTTCTTTGCTGATTTTACCCACTTCCTCAAGTCTGTGTGTAACAGAGTGGCTCAGTGGTTTAACGGCAGGTGCCAAATTAGTGCTACATGATAATCAATATGCATTGAGAGATGTATTAATCTCTAAAGAAATCAGCCATGTGACGTTAACACCCTCGCTATTGGCTGAGTTGCCCTGCCGCAATGATTATAGTCTTGAACAGGTATCTGTGGTAGCTGAGCATGGGTGCCAAAACTTAGTGTGGCAGTGGAGCGCACTTTACCCCGTAAATACGGTACTCAATGTTGACATGGTGACTTACATTAGTGCTGGACAAGTCGTTACTGGAGAGCCCATAAATTTAGGCCATATTTGCGACAATGATCAGACTAAAGTTCTATACAAAAATGCAGCACCTGTACCACAGGGCGCTGTTGGGCATCTTTATACTTCAGGCGTATCAGGTAAAGGCTGGTATGATAGTGAATTACAGGTTAGACAGCTGAACAATGGCACATTATCGATTATTGATTATAAAGACCACAGTGTGACTCGTGAAAGTCTAGAGTTAGAAGCGGCAGTGTCATCAAACAAAGCGGTCCGTCAAGTTGTTGTGTATGAAGATATTGTGTATGCAAGTTTCATTAATAATAATGACGATATACAAGGGCAACTTAGTCGACTCGAAAAATTGGTTAAAGATGCATCGCCGACTTACTTACTGCCTAAAAATTGTGTTGTTGTCGATCGTATGCCATTGCTTAGCAATGGAAAAATTGATAAAAAGAGACTGAGTGAGCAATCTGCTTTTTGGCAAAAAGAGATTAAAAGTTTTCCAACTCCCGAACATATTATTAGCAAAAGTCAGCATGTTGGAGAGGGAATGCTCACGCGTGATCTTTTATTAGACAAACAAGTATCTATTGCATTAGAGACATTAGCATGTCAGTATAATGTTTCTATGGCCTCAGCTTTTTCAGTTATTTTTAATATGGCCTTAGCAATTCATTTAGAAAGTACATGTGTGTTAAGCACTGTTTCTGGCTTACCGATAGCTGGTTCGTCGTCTGGTTTTATTTTTAATCAGTTTGATAACAGTGGCACTGTGCAAACTAATATGATTGAAACATTGAATAAGTTACATCATGATTTGGAAAATGGTTTTGTAGATCAAAAATGGATAACTCAGGAATATAATAAATTTCATCGAGTGACATTGAAAAACATATTTGACTACCGATTAGATTTCAATTTGAACAACTTAATAAAAGAGTCACACGGCGGTTTGACAGTAAATAAATGTCCAGTCAGTTTGTTAATTACGAATATAAATTCGCAATTAGTGAGTGGTGTTTGGTCGTTAAACGGCAGTACATTTAATCAAACAGAGCTTACAAAATTAGAAAAAGTGATTGAGCTGTTGATATTGGGTGAGCAGTCAAGTTTAACGTTAACTATGGTTAAAGCACAGCTAGATCAACATGCTCGTAGTAAGTTACGTTCGGCTAAGCGTAAATTTAAGCCTGTGAAAAATAAAAAACAATTCCCAATTGAAGGAAACGTAGCATGAGTTTTAACAAGTGGCGAAACAAAAGTTCGGAAACGAAAACATCAAAGAGTTCGGTGGTTTCTAGGGTCTTTTTAGATGAGTCGCCGACCTTGCCAATCGTATATAAATGTCATGTACCTAACGTTGATTTACCAACATGGTACAATCAGAATGAGCAGCAGGTATTAAAGGATTTAGCTGACTTTGGTGCTGTACTGTTCAGAGGTTTTAATATTCATAGTGAAGCAGACTTTCAGGCATTTGTTGCCCAAGGTATTAAAGAGACAGCAAAATATGTGGAGGGGGCAACACCGAGAACTAAGCTCGCTAAAGGTGTGTATACGGCAACAGAATTCCCAGCAGACCAAGAGATCTCCTTACACAATGAGCTGTCATATGTTACTGAACCACCTAACAAATTAGCATTTTTTTGCTTAGATGCCCCTGATGAAGGGGGGCAAACCCAGTTAGTTGATGTTCGTAAAGTACTTAATCGCATTGGTAGTGAGATTGCATCCGAATTCGAAAAACGCGATGGCTGGTTGTTACGCAGAAACTATGGCAATGGATATGGCCCAAGCGTTGAGAAAGCATTCGGGATGGATGACATTGAAGAGATTAAGGCCTATGGAGAAAAAGTAGATCTTAAAGTCACTCAATTAGCAGCAGGTAAAGTGGTAACCGAACAAGTGAGAAAGGCCGTGCATGCTCACCCTGTAAGCGGTGAAAATGTTTGGTTTAATCATATTTCGTTTTGGCATACAAATACGTTGTGCCCAGATGTTAAAGCGAGAATGGAAGAAGATTTATCGCTTGCTGAATTTCCATATTCTACGAGTTATGGTGATGGGAGTGCAATTGATGATGATACAGTGGAAGCGATCCGTCTGGCATATCTCAAAGAAGAAGTTAAATTTGACTGGGTTGCAGGAGACGTACTACTACTTGATAACTGGCTGGTCGCACACGGCAGGAAACCGTTTAAAGGGGACCGTAAAGTGTTGGTTGCGATGGGATAACAGTGATGATGCGTTAATATCTCACGCATGAGAGGTTGACGCATTTTTTATTGAAACTTAAGTTTTTCTAATTGATTTATATTCTAATAAGTATTAATTGACTTGAGTTTTTAATTGAAATATATTTAATAATTGATTATGTACAATAATATAAAATAAATGCGATGAATATACTTTCAAGAAAGATAATCCTGCTTGTCTTAGTTTGTTAGTGTTGTTTTCTAATTTGTATTACGGATTTGTTTGAGGGGTGGTTTGCACTTCTCAATTTTTTATTATGTAATTATTGATTTAAACTTACGGTATTTAAAGGTGCAGCATTTATGTTGAAATTAGATAAACCTATTCCTAATAGGCTATTACTGGGACTAGTACACTCTACAATTACAGGTATTGAAAAAAAAGACTGTTTTTATGATCAACTCCACTATGTAAATAGGAAGTTTATTGAGTCGAATTCTGATGAGTTTTTGGATATTGTGATCGATGGTTTAAAGGATCTTCATCCTGGTTTAAGTCGCAGTGATATTGCTTATGTAAATGATTTTGTTGCACCAGTAAACTTAGAAAATTCAGCGGTTAGACCGGTTTCAGAGTTAAACAAAGAGAACAAGTACCAATGGCATATTGATTCAATTGATCAATGGATGGGGCCTTGTTATAACTTATGGATACCATTGTATCGTCAAAAAGCCTTAGAAAAATTAGATGAAAAGCCTTTATTTGAAGTAATGACAGTGGAAGATGTACCGAGTTTGTACGATGAAGATTCATTTCCGAAAAGTAACTTTTTAATTGATGGAGAAACACAATCGCCAGATTACTTAAGTGTTGCTCAAGAGTTTACGTCGCTGGATATGCGTACTTTAAACGAAAGCTTTTTATATTATGATGCAAAAGGAAAAATCTCTACACTATCTAAAAGTGACATGAAAACAAGTTGTGTTGTTAAACCTTCATTGGGTGATGCTTATATTTTCAGGGCCAATCAATTTCATTCGTCAGGACCATCTCAATTTGAACGAATAGGCATTGCGGTTAAAGTGATTATTACTAATCCTAAATTTGGTTTTAAAGAGCATGATAAATTCAGATATCCACCTCCTTTTGCTGGGTGGGAAGGTTTATTTGCAGGTTGTTATGCACAATACAAGGATTTTACTTCTTTTAAAAAGTATCTTGATTTTAGCATTGTCGGTGAGCAAGTTGAATTACGAAAAAATCAAGAAAAGCTAGATAATATCAATATTGTATTAAGTGAAATTGCCCAAGAAATGCAGCATTTTGCGGATACAGGTGCTTATGCTCCTGAACCAGACAATGCCCAGCAAGAAGAAATGGAAATGGGCTTTTTGTAGGAAGATAAATTAGAGCAACAAAGATGTTACTAAGAGAGAGCTCGCTTCTTATAAATTTATTATTTAATAATATTAAAGTTAAATATAGCTAGGCTTATTTTTACAGTAAATATCACTTTCCCTAAAATTAAATTGATGCTTTTACAAGTGTCGTGAGTTCTTTGTTGATAATTAGATAAACACACATGAATATTTTTTGGTTGTTCATCAACCGGAAAAACAAGGAATAACCAATGAATAATAAAGTGCTGGCGTCTCCGATCCAACGAGCGCATTGGAATCAGCTAAAGAATACGAATAAAGAACAATTAAATACTGCCGCTATTAGTGCTGTCTACCCTGGTATGCTAAATGCTCAGAGTATTGAAGCGTACTTACATCAGTTGGTCGGGTGTTTCGACATCCTCCGCACACATTATGAAACCGATGAATTAGGGGCGTTATGGCAGCACGTTGCCACCGATATGCCAATTCATTTTTCTACTGTGAATTGGCACGGTCTGAATGAATATGAGGTCACTGAGCAAAAGAAAAAAGAGTCAAAAACACCGTCAATTAGCAGTGTAACTGTACCGTGGATACGAGTTGTCGTGGCAGAAATGGTCGATTCATGTTGGCTTCACCTTGAAGTTATGGGGTTGAACACTGATGTTTTCTCACTGAATTATTTGGCTGAATCTTTAATTGATGCAGGTAACGGCCGCCTTCAGGATGCACAAGGGCGGTTACATGACGAGGTCATTCAATATGAAGATTTGGCACCTTGGTTAGGTGATTTCCTACTAGATGAAGAATTATTAGATGCCCGTAAATTTTGGTCTCGAGATAAAAGTGAGCGAGCGTTAGAGCAAAAGCTGTCGTTACAACGTTATGTTCAGGCGACAGAAAGTGCGTATGCGTTTGCTACGATGGCGCTAGATGACCTGTATGATCCCATTGCGAGTTATGCATTTACACATCAAGTGAGTATTGCAGAAGTGATTTGTGCTAGTTTGAGACACACACTAAAAAGATACTCATCAGACGCGGTGCTATCAAGAGTATTTGATAGCCGTGCAGACTGTGATCTTGCCGATGCTATCGGACCGTTAAGTCGAGCAGTGCCTTTATTTCCTGACATGGATGGAGTGTTTGATACCGCAATTAAACAGGAGCAAGCATTAAGTGAGCAGGGCGTTGATTATGGTGAATGCTTTATTAAAAGTCATGACCATGAAACTTCAGGGTTTAGTTTCATTTTTGATAGCATTGAAAGATCGTCAGCGTCGCACTGTGATGTTGAACAAATTATTAGTCTATCGGAAGCGTTAAAAATACAATTTATCTTTATTAATCAGGGGAAAAATAGCCGATTACAGTTTACATATGACACAGGTTATATGGATGAACAGGCAATGGCATATTTTGTAGCAAGTTGTAAAGCTGATTTAATAAAGCACATTGGTGAGGTACGTACTCAGGAGCAGCATGCTTATCAAGGCCGTGGTGACACCGTTGCAGCGAGTTGTCATTCAGTATTGGATCAGTTTACCAACATTGCAGACACAACGGGTGGTTCTGTAATACAAATTGATGGCAAAAAGCATACGTTTGCTGACATTAATGACGATGCAAATCGATTGGCGAACTGTTTGATCGCCGCAGGTATAGGTCATGGTGATGTCATTGCGCTATGCCTTACGCGCTCTATTGAATTTGTTATTGCGATGCTGGGCATTATGAAAACAGGGGCCGCCTATGTCCCGGTTGATATTGATCTTCCTGCACAGCGTATCAGCGCTATGATACAAGATGCACAGGCCAGCTCTCTGATTTGTCAAGGGGATGTGATGGTGGAGGGGTGTCACTCGATTAATTATGCTGAGTTGGATTTGCATGAATATGATACTACAGCGCCTGCGATTAAGATTGCACCAGATGACTTAGCTTATATTTTATTTACATCTGGTTCGACGGGTAAAGCGAAAGGGGTTAGCATTAGCCACAAAGCGCTACTTAACCATATGACTTGGATAAACGAAGAGTTCAAGTTTAACTCTCAAGACCGCTTTTTACAAAGAACGTCAGCAAGCTTTGATGCTTCTATTTGGGAGTTTTGGAGTCCGCTAATGGTTGGTGCAACCATGGTAATAGCGCCACAGGCAATCAATTATGATCAGGCATTATTTAAACAGACTTTGACTGAACAGCATATTACGCGCATGCAGATTGTGCCTTCATTATTAGACTTGTTAATAGAATCAAACTCTGAATCACAGACATATCACTTAGACACTATTTTCTGTGGGGGAGAAGCGTTAAGAACCATAACAGCACTCAATGCAAAGAATGCATTCAATTGTGACGTTGTAAATTTATATGGGCCTTCAGAGTGCTGTATTGATGCACTATTTTGGCGATTTGATGAGCGTTTACAGACTGACTTTGTGCCAATTGGGTATCCAATTAATAACCTGAACTGCCGAGTAATAACGGAAGGTGGCCAGGTTGCAGAGATTGGTGAATCGGGTGAGCTACAAATTAGTGGAGACTCGGTATTTTCTGGCTATTATGGACAAGATGAACTCACTGCTGCTGCGCTTGAGTACTGTGATTTAGCGTCTACCAAGTTCTATAAAACCGGTGATCATGTACAAATTTTATCCGATGGTAACTTAATGTATCTGGAGCGACTTGATGATCAGGTGAAACTGAATGGATTTAGGATTGAACCTGAGGAAGTATCCATGTTTGTCATAAATAATGGTTTGTCGGAACAAGCACAATGTAAGGTGGTCGGTAATAGTTTGTCTCTGTTTTACATTGGTGCCAAGGTGTCTGAGCAAGAGATCATCCTGAAATTGAAAGGCGCGTTACCTGAATATATGGTACCAACCCAATTGATCGAACTAGAAGAGTTTAGCTATTTATCAAATGGTAAGCTGGATTCGAAAGCGTTGGTGACATTGGCTTTAAATTACACAAGTGCGGATTATGTGATGCCATCAACGGATGTGGAAACTAAGTTGGTTGCTATTTGGCAAGAGCTATTGGATACGTCGATGACGATAGGGACATCTCATGACTTTTTCAACATTGGGGGGCACTCATTGTTGGCGATGAAAGTACTTAATCGTATCCAAGAGCAATTTGAGGTCAATATTAGCGTCCGAGTGTTATTTCAAAATAAAACAATTGCCGAATTGGCAGCGTATTTAGAACCAATGATCTTACTAAATGCAACACACGATAGCGAAGTAAGTGAGATGGAGGGAGGATTATTATGAATGTTGTAGATTTATTGAAAGAGGCCAATAGTAAGGGCATTATACTTTATTTAGAAAAAGGTAAGTTAGCTTTTAAAGCGCCTCCCGGCGCGATGGATAATACGATTAAAGCACAAATAGTGGCCATGAAAAGTGACATTGTTGAATTGTTAGAAGAATACGCCACGTCGGGCGCACCGCAGTTAAAAGCAAGGCCGGCACAAGTTGGAGATTCAATAATCACGTCCTATGCACAACAAAGACTTTGGTTCATAGATAGCTTGCAAGGGGGATCGGCAGAGTACAATATGCCGGTCGCTTTTGAAGTAAAAGGTCAGCTGGATTTATCGATATTGTCGCGTGTATTTACCACCATTTTAGAACGTCATGAAGTGCTACGTACTGTGTACGTTGCTGAAGCCGGACGTGCACATCAATATATTCGTGATGTATCTGACATTGATTTTGAGATTAAAGTAGAAGACTGCACTCATTTGAGCGATGATGCGCTTACTGTCGCAGTGAACGCCATGATAAGTCATGATATGGACCAGCCATTTAATCTAAAAGAAGATTTAATGTTGCGTGTCAGCTATGTGAAAAAAGCATCTGATTCAGGTGTATTATTGTTCAATATGCATCATATTGCATCGGATGGATGGTCTACGGAAGTATTGATCAAAGAATTTCTTACCTTATATCATGTGTATAGTGAAGGGCAGGAAAACCCATTACCACCACTGGATATTCAGTACGCAGATTATACTTATTGGCAAAAAGAATATTTAGAGGGGGAGGTGTTAGATAAACAGTTAAATTATTGGAAAAAGCAACTTCATGACGCGCCAATGATACACTCATTACCGTGTGATTATCCGCGACCCAAAACAAAGCAACATATCGGTGCCATTGTTACACATGAGCTTTCAAGTAACCTTGCGCAAGGTTTGTTAGAATTGGCTAAAAATCATAATTTAACACCTTTCATGCTTGTGCATAGCGCCTTGTCATTGCTATTGGCCAGACACAGTAATAGCGCTGATATTGTGATTGGTACACCAATAGCAAATCGCCTTCAAGCTGAGCTAGAGCCGATGATCGGCTTATTTGTTAATACACTTGTGCTGCGCACTAACACGCATCATGAGACGCTCTCTCGTTTTTTTGAACATATTCGATTGGTGAATTTGGATGCTCAGTCAAATCAGGATGTGCCATTTGAACAATTGGTAGAGCGCTTAAAGGTACCAAGAAGCACAGAACACAGTCCGTTATTTCAAATCATGCTCACGACGAACAGTGATTTTGGTGTTAATAGTGATAGCAATGCCCAGTGTTTTCAATTACCAAATGTCGAATTACAGGCGCATCAATCAGACCTTATTCAGTCTAAGTTCGATTTAGAGCTGAATGTGAGTATTAATGAGCAAGGTGTGAGCTTAAATTGGATCTACGATGTGAGTTTGTTCTCAGAGTCTCACATAGCTCAGTTGAACACGCATTTGTGTGAATTGTTAAATAATCTCAGCCATACGGACGTTCAGGCAGAGCAAGCACCTCATGCTGTGCCAATTTTACCTCAAGAAGAAGTTCATCATCTTGTCCATACGCTCAATAGTACGCAATTAGAGTACCCTAATGAACAGTGTATTCATGAGTTATTTGAAGAGCAGGTCGCAAAAACCCCAGAGGGCGTTGCACTGACCTTTGAAAATGAATCACTCACTTATAAACAACTCAATGAAAAAGCCAACCAAATTGCTCACTTCTTACAGATAAATCATGGTGTAAAGCCTGATACATTGGTGGGGTTATGTGTGGGGCGCTCATTGGAAATGGTGATAAGTATACTGGGTATTTTAAAAGCTGGGGGGGCTTATGTGCCACTTGATCCTACACACCCCCAGTCGCGACTCAATGATATTCTAGAGGATACAACACCGGAGGTTGTATTAACTCAGGCTCATTTGACGGATAAATTGTCTAGCGTTGAGGGTAAACTGCTCATACTGGATCAGGAGGTCGATGGCGAGTCTATTTTTACCGAGTATTCAATTGATAACATTGATAAGGCATCAATAAGCTTAACGTCTGAAAACTTGGCGTACGTAATTTACACGTCAGGAACAACTGGTAAACCCAAAGGGATTATGGTTCAGCATAAAGCCTTAATTGCGCGGAAAGTAGGTTGGGATGAGATATTCGAAATTGATAAGAAGCCGCTCACAGTGTTACAAATGGCTGGTTTGTCGGTCGATATTTTGTTGGGCGATATTGTTAAGGCGCTATGTAGTAATGGTGGCAAGCTGGTTATTTGTTCGTACCAAACGCTGATATCTCCGAGTGATCTTCATGGACTAATAGAACATCATCAAGTGAGCTACGGTGATTTTGTGCCAAGTGTTATTAGAGTGCTGACTAGTCACTTATTGGAGAATAAAGCCCGATTAACGAGCTTTCAGCATATATCGATTGGGTGTGAAGCATGGAAAAAAGAAGATTTAGCATTACTCACGCAAGTCATTGATGAAAAAACAAACGTTTACAATTTATATGGACAAACGGAAACCGTCATCGATACGAGTTACTATAAAGCGAATTATCAGGACATGGCGCAAACTAACATGCACTCAATGCCATTGGGTACACCGTTTCCAAATACGTCACTTTATATATTAGATGATAATTTGCAGTTAGCACCGCAAGGTGTTTCTGGAACGCTGTATGTGGCAGGTGATGGGTTAGCGATGGGGTATTATAATAACACGACACTGACGAATGAAAAGTTCGTACAAAATCAGAGCCAAGATCTTACTGGAAATGTCTTATATTGCACGGGAGATCTCGTCCGTTATTTGCCTGATGGTAATTTAGAATTTATTGGCCGTGCAGATGACCAAGTTAAAATTCGGGGTTTTAGAATAGAGTTGGGTGAGGTGGAGTCACAGTTAATCGGATTGACTGATATTGATACTGCACTGGTGATGGCCAAAGAGTCATCAACGGGTAAACAGCTGGTAGGGTATATTAAACTAGATGGTGAATTTGAACACAGTACGCAGTTAGATATTGTTACACGCACTAAAGCATCACTAAAAGCCAACTTGCCAGATTACATGGTGCCTGGTGCGATTATTGTGGTGGATACTTGGCCACTGACGTCAAATGGAAAAATAGATAAGAAAGCACTCCCAGATCCAGATTTGTCGCAGGATGAATATAGTGCACCCACAACGGATGTGGAACGTAATTTAGCCGATACTTGGGCACAATTACTTAACCTAGACGCCACTACGATCAGTATCACAGCAAACTTTTTCGAGTTGGGGGGCCATTCTTTGTTAATTAGTCGATTAATCGCCTCTATTGATAGTGAATATGGTGTGAGTGTGTCTATTAAAGACGTATTTGGTAACCCGACAATTCAGCATATTGCTGAGAAGGTTATTGAGTTGCAAGCGTTAACCGAACCCGCAGTCGTACCTGCGGTGTCTGAAAGCAAGAACTCAATAGTGATATAAAAATAATGAATAGGTGCCTCTAATCGCAGGTTAAAAAATATTGTCTTTAACCGTATTGCTTTGATTGAGCAATACGGTTTTAGGCTACCAAAGAAAAAGCCAACGAGGCCTTGAGGTTGTTGGTAGATGTGTAGCATGCGCTATTTGATTTCAGGCACAGACAACTTTTAACGGGACATGTATTTGTCTTAGGAGGGAAATATGGAATTGAGAAAAGAGTGTAGCTCTATAATTAATATGAGAGACAGTGACACGTTAAGCACCAGTGTCGTTTTGGTTTTATCAGAGCTTGAAAAAAAGAAAATAGAAAAGATTATTGGTGAACATCAGTCTGTTGAATCAGACGATGGTGCAGAGATTATGTATAGCTATTTAGAGACATGGACTAAATTTCCAGAGAGAATTAAAAAGAAATTACTGGAGTTTAAGTTCAAAGGTAATACGAATAGCTATTTGCTGTTAAAAAACTTGCCTCTACAAGCTGGTCTGTGTCCTACCCCACCTAAAAAACATGATGTAATTAGCCGAGAACGTGATTTTGCTGCGCTGTTACAATCGGTTGTATCGGTCTCTCTAGGCTACTTGTACAACTTTAAAGATAAAATAACCAGTGGTTTAGTGGATGATGTTTTTCCTATAAAACAAGATTCTAATAAACAAGTTGGGACGAATAGTGTGTTTCTTGAATGGCATGTAGAAGATGGTTTTCATGAGATGAAAGCAGACTATGTGTCGTTGCTTTGTTTAAGAGAAGATCACAAGGTACAGACGTACTTAATGCCTGCGCGTCATCTTAACTTATCTGATAGTGACGAGCGGCAACTGAGCAAATTTGACTATTTAATTTGGGAAGATTTGACGTTTATTAATGATGGCGAATTGCAAAGCAGTAAAGTTCAAGTGTTGGATGGCACCTCCGATCCTGAGATAATTTACGATCCAGCCTACATGGAGGCATGTAGCAATGAGTCTAAAGATGCAATGGCTGCTGTCAAAGAGTCGATTGTTAAAAATTGCATCTCGTTATCTTTGGCTGAGGGAGACTTACTCATTTTTGATAATCGCAGAGTTGTACATTCCCGTAATGCTTATGAGCCGAAATTTAATGGTGAAGATCGATGGCTTTTACGAACCTTAATTGTTGAGAGCTGGTGGAAAGCGAAAAATAAAAAAGTAAGCTCAACATTATTTGTAAATTAAGTCTTATTTAACCTCAGGTTTGGATAAGGGTTTTGGAATAGAAAATGTTTTGAAAACAAACTTATGTACAATCAAATGATGATATTTTGTTCAATATCAAGGCGCTTTTATGCAGTAATAGCAGGCTATTACAAATGAAAGCAACGCCGAGAGTGAGAAAAATAGCTTTATTGGGCAAATTCGCTTATCCAGAGCTGAGGTTATTTAGCATGAGTAAAGTGAGCGGTGAACTGGGCTGTTCACAGTGTTGTATTATCTGCTATTTAAGCAATTAATCATGATAGTGGCATACATGTCATAGTTTGCTTTACACAAAAGGTTACCTGTTATGGCAGTACATTACACTACACAGGTAACCCTGATTAAAAATAGGGTTATTTTAGAGATTAAGGATAATGTAACTCCACCTAATGTAGCATAGATCTTGCGTAGAATTATAAGTGTGATTTATAGAGTTCGTTTCAATCTGGCGACCTCTAAATTGTGTTTGTAATTGGGATCTCAACCCCTTTTATTTTTAACATTATAGCGGTCTAAAATTTCATCTGAGAAAGGAGTTTTATTCGAGACCATGAAATACTTTTCCATTGGTGTTTTGCCTTTGAGAGCGCTATGTGGTGAGTATTTCAGTGCTTGAGGAGTTATAGTTGCAAGTGCCAATTAATGGATAGTTTCGAATCTATTCACTATCCACATTATAAAGATGGTGAGAAAAGAAACAGCAAAGCACAATATTGACTATATAGATAAAAAGCACAATTTACATGCAACTAAGTTGATGAAAAATCATGGCTGGCAAGAGGTAATCCTGTAACTCCACCCAATTTAGTACAGCTCTTTTGTAGAATTTTATGCAGCCTCAAGATAACTAATTGGTGTCATATCACCAAGTGAATCATGAGGTCGTTCGTAATTATAGATATCTAACCACTCATCTGTGATTTCACGTACTTCTTGCAGTGATTCAAACAAGTATAAATCTAGCACTTCTTCACGGTAACTTCGGTTAAATCTTTCCACAAAGCCATTTTGATAAGGGCTACCAGGTTTTATAAACTCAAGCTTAATACTGTTTTCCATCGCCCACGTTTCCAACATAGTCGAAGTAAACTCTGGGCCATTATCTACTCTAATTTGCTTTGGTTTACCGCGCCAAGCAATGATCTGTTTTAATGTCCTAATCACTCTCTCAGCCGTTAAACTGGTATCAACTTCAATCGCTAATGCTTGTCGATTGAAGTCATCGAGTATATTCAATGTTCTAAAGCGATGTCCGTAGCTTAGTGCATCACTCATAAAGTCCATTGACCAAGATTCATTATGTTGCAGTGGGGCACTTAATGGTTCTGGCGTTCTCGTTGGTACACGGCGTTTTCCTTTACGTCTCAAATTGAGTTTTAGCATGTTGTAAACTCGTTCAACACGCTTCTTATTCCAAGGTTTTCCCTTATTGCGAAGCCTTTTAAATAGTTTGGGCAGCCCCCATCTTTGGTGACGTTCGACCAATGCTAGCAA
This sequence comes from Pseudoalteromonas sp. MMG012, assembly GCF_018100875.1. Taxonomy (NCBI): domain Bacteria; kingdom Pseudomonadati; phylum Pseudomonadota; class Gammaproteobacteria; order Alteromonadales; family Pseudoalteromonadaceae; genus Pseudoalteromonas; species Pseudoalteromonas sp. MMG012. Next base: position 4,638 of record NZ_JAGJEF010000020.1, on the reverse strand, counting down.
TGCGTCGATAACCTCATCATCTGATGGCCGTTTATGTTTGTAATAAAAAAACTGAGCGGCTTAGCCCTGCCACTTCACAAGCAAATGCGACGCTGATGTTAAATTGGGATCTTAAATGTTCAACCCAAGCTCTGCGTCTACTTGTCTTTACAGCTTTTTTGCAATGATATCCTCAAGCATCGAGTGTTTTAAGCTCAGCGTTGCAAACATATCTTTTAGCTTACGATTTTCTTCTTCAAGTTCTTTGAGGCGTTTAACACCACCATACTTTGAGCGCCATTTGTAAAATGTGCTTTGGCCGATGCCCTGTTTACGGCAAATTTCAGGCACTGGAATACCTGATTCAGCTTCTTTGATCATGCTGACAATTTGAGTTTCGGTAAACTTGCTTTTTCTCATCGTAAATTTTCCTATTTTAGTTAATGGAAAATTCTACTTATGAACTGTTTCATTTTTTGGGGGAGTTACAATCCGGTTAGCGTAACGTGAATGATTGGAGCAGGCCATATTTAAAAATCGCCTGCTTACGCTATAAATGAACCCACGTCTTGGTAATATCACCTCACATCAGCTTCAAAAGGGTATTGCTTTTTAAATTAAATTAGCGGTAAACTAAGAAGTACTCGCTTTAATGTCAATATTGTTTCCTACGCAATTGTGTAGAATCTTAGTCCAATGGATGACTTTTGCTATTGGTTTATCGGGTAAACACTATTGGTGCGAAGAGCAGATAAAAAATCATGCTAACCCAAACTATATCTTGATGTTGTACGTAAGGGGATCATGTCTAATAGGATTGTTATCAAAAATTGATGATATTTTGAGAAGTAAAAAAAGCAATGTTTATTGTCGTCAAGGGCGTTAAATATAAATATCGGTGATTTATAATTTATTCAAACATGACTAAAGCGACCATAAGAGTGGCATAAGGTGAGTCATAAGTTGATGCAATTAGATATCAGTTAAATGCTAGGTTCCTATAAAGTGGTTGTTGTTTATTGAATAGAATAAGAACGTACAAAAATCGAAACGAGGCAACCGTTGTGCGTATTTTGGCATTATTGCTTTTGTGACGCTTTGTTTAGTCGATGTTATTACAACAGTTCACATTAATTTATGGGTATGAGAAATTGAAAGAGGGTAAATGAGCAAGTTAAGCTTTCGCCGAGAAGACTTAAAAGCATGCTCATTATTTTTTTAGTTATTGGAATTTACGTGGCAGCTGCGACATATCGCAACGGATAGGATGAGCGTCACAACACATTATTATAGATGTAATATCACGATTAAGTTTTGTTCGCAGTGTGGGTAACCGTCATTAAGAATAGGGCTATTTTAAATATTAAGGGTAGAGTTTCAGTGGAAAATATTAAAGACTTGATAGCGGAGTGTTCAGAGGCGCTATTCTCATTTGAAGTAGTTGATAATGATCAATTAAAGGTAGGCTTTGACAGTGAGCAGCCAGACCCTGCACTGATCCAACGGATAAAACAGCACAAAGAACACATTGTTTATTATATAAATACCAACGGATATAAAAAGATAATTAAGCATCCCACTCACGAAGTGAACATCCCGTTATCGTATTCACAGCAACGACTCTGGTTCATTGATAATCTTCAAGAGGGCACAACAGAATATAATATGCCCATCGCTTTTGAGGTGTCAGGAGAGTTGGACCTCCCCTTATTAACCCGAGTGTTTAGCACCATCATTGAACGTCATGAAGTACTGCGCACGGTATACCGGGAAGTGCAAGGAGAGACATATCAGGTCGTTCGAGCGATGTCTGATGTTGATTTCAAGATTACACAGGTAGATTTAACCCATCTCACAGGTGAGACGTTAACGTCAGAAGTGGCAGAACAAGCGACCCGATTGACCCGTCAGGTATTTAACTTAAAACAAGACGTGATGCTTCGTGTCGGGTATATCAAACAGACCTCAGAGTCAGGTGTACTACTGCTGAATATGCACCACATCGCTTCCGATGGTTGGTCAATGGAAGTACTTCTAAAAGAGTTTTTTACCCTCTACCATGCTTATAGCGAAGGCCTAGAAAGTGGATTGGCCCCGTTAGATATTCAATATAGTGATTATGCACAGTGGCAAAGAACCTATTTAGAAGGGGGAGTACTTGAAAAGCAGCTCAATTATTGGGAGCAACAACTAGCGGATGTACCCGCAGAGCATACCCTGCCTTTAGATAAAGCCCGCTCAAATGAAAAAGAGCGTAAAGTAGCGATTGTGCAAGGGCAATTATCAGCGCACATTGCAACTCAATTACAAGCGGTAGCAAAAGCGCATCAATTGACCCCTTTTATGTTATTACATGGTGCACTTTCGTTATTGTTGGCTCGGCACAGTAACAGCTCTGATATTGTTATTGGTACCCCAGTTGCAAGCCGGTTACAATCAGAGATAAACCCTTTGATTGGGTTTTTTGCCAATACATTGGTGCTCAGAGCAAATACCAATCATGATACGCTGAGCGCATATTTGTCGCATATCAGGCAAGTACACTTAGATGCGCAATCAAATCAGGATGTGCCTTTTGAGAAGCTCGTCGAACGTTTAAATATCCCCCGTAGTTCATTGCACGGCCCTTTATTCCAGATAGTCATGACCACCAATAGTGATTATGGTATTCACGATGACAGCAGCACAAAGTCATTTCAATTACCTCATGTCGAGTTACAAACCTACCAGAGTGACTTTATTCGCGCCAAATATGATTTAGACATTGATATGAGTCTCAGTGATATGGGGTTGGGCTTAACATGGGAATATGATACCAGTTTGTTTACGCATGCCCATATTACCCAGCTAAATCAGCATTTATGTACACTGTTATCTGCATTAAGCACATTGCAAGCACAGCCTGAGTATGCCATTCATTCTTTACCTATGTTGGCGCAAGAGGAAGTTTACCACTTGACTCATACATTAAATGAGACATCAGTGGCGTACGATAAAACAGCCTGTATTCATACCTTATTTGAGCAGCAAGCCCAACAGCAACCAGATAAGGTTGCGGTGGTCTTTGCAGATAAAATGCTGACGTATAAGCAGTTGAACGAGCAATCAAATAAAGTGGCGCATTACCTACGGGAACATCATGCTATTGGGCCAGACAGTTTGGTAGGCTTGTGTGTGGAACGCTCGCTGGAAATGGTGATAGGAATTTTAGGTATTTTGAAGGCCGGCGGCGCATATGTGCCATTAGACCCAAGTTACCCACAGGCGCGTTTGAACTATATGCTAGAGGATGCCGAATTATCCGTGGTATTAACCCAAAGCGATACCGCGCAGCAACTAGGGGGTTTTACTGGTGAGCTTGTTGCATTAGATGATAAAACACTCTTTGAGCATATATCGGCGGACAATGACGAGAACTCAGAGGTGTTATCGCGGAATTTGGCTTATGTGATTTATACATCAGGTTCAACAGGGCAGCCAAAAGGTGTGATGGTAGAGCACCAAGCATTGTTTAATCGGATCCACTGGATGCACAATAAGTATGGGATGACTGCGGATGATAAAGTGCTGCAAAAAACCCCTTACAGCTTTGATGTGTCGGTGTGGGAGTTTGTGTGGACATTGGCATATGGTGGGCAGCTTGTGGTGGCTAAACCCGATGGCCATAAAGACCCAGAGTATTTGTGTGATTTGATCCAATCTCAAGGGATCACAAAAATGCACTTTGTGCCTTCGATGTTAGGGGTTATTTTAGAGCATAACGAGTTTAAAAATAGTGGCAGTGTGAAACAAGTTTTTTGTAGTGGTGAAGCGCTACAACAGGGTCATGTAAAGGCATTTAGAGACAACTTACCGACGGCTGAGTTACATAATTTATATGGTCCGACGGAAGCGGCGATAGATGTGAGTTATTGGGATTGTGCGGGTGACATTAGTCGTGGTGTTCCGATAGGAAAAGCCATAGATAATATTCAGTTGATGGTGTTAGATCCGCATTTAAATGTGGTGCCACAGGGTGCGATAGGAGAGCTGCATATCGGAGGGGATGGATTGGCGCGAGGTTATTTAAATCAGCCGACCTTAACCGCAGAGCGGTTTATTGATAACCCTTATTTAGAAGCGGGTTTGCCAGATAGTTCACCGCGATTGTATAAAACAGGTGACTTAGCACGCGTTAGAGAAGATGGTGAAATAGAATATCAAGGTCGAATCGACCATCAAGTGAAGATCCGTGGGCTACGTATAGAGTTAGGAGAAATAGAGCATCAGTTAGGGAATGCGCCTTTGGTTGATTCTGCATTGGTGTTGGCCAAGGAGGTAGCGGGGTCAATGCAGTTGATAGGCTATGTCAAACCAACAGATACGCGACTAGAAGATGATAAGGGTACCTTTGTAGCGGATATAAAAGCGTCACTGGGTCGTGCTGTACCAGAGCATATGGTGCCGAGTTTAATTGTGGTTGTAAGTGAATGGCCACTTACATCGAATGGTAAGGTAGATAGAAAGGCTTTACCAGCGATCGAGAGTCAGAGTTTAGAAACAGAGTATGTTGCCCCGCAAACAGAGACTGAATTAGGGCTGGTTGAGATTTGGTCTGAGTTATTAGGCATAGAAGCGACAGGCATTAGCACCACGGCAAATTTTTATGCGTTGGGGGGC
>NZ_JAGJEF010000002.1:0-156502 GCF_018100875.1 Pseudoalteromonas sp. MMG012 | reverse complement strand
AGACGATTAGTTGATTACAATAAGTATAATTAAGCAATGGCAATGATTTGGCTAAATGGCAGTGTTCATGAGTTTAGTGGATCATCAGTCATATGGAGAGTTACTCATATTGACTGTGATGCTTGTAGTTGTAAGTCCAATAAAGAGCAGGAAAGAGGCAACAAAAAACCGCTATTAAGCGGTCTTTTTGAGATAATAGAGGGTTGTTTAAAAGTTAAACAACGCCACGCGGTAAACGACAATCATGGTCTTTACGAGCAAGTTCTACAATCCAAAGCTCTTCAGCTGTGTAACCTTCTTCATTCTCTTTTATCACGATGAAAGGGGCTTTCTTAGTTGTCGCTGGAGCAACAGCTTTCTTTGTTTTTGCTTTTTTAGCAGGCGCAGCTGTGCTAGGGGTCGCTGAACCTGAAGATAGTTCTTCAGTGAGTGCTGCAACGTCAGCAAGGCGCATGTTTTTGCCACCATCAATGCTATACCAGCCTGGCTTGGTTTCTATTTCTGGCTTTTTACCATGGACAGCTTCATAAGCCACTTCAAAAGCGCTTAATACTTCAGTTTTATCTAGTTTACTCATCGTAGATCCTAGTCGTTTTATACGCGGATATGCGGGATTAAGATTTAAAGAGTAGTTATACCCATATTTGGGCAATTTTTCAATTTTTTACGATTTTTGCTTCCAATTAGCTCGATTTGACGCCAAAATTTGCGATTATTTTCTACAAAATAGTGGGTACGTCATGAAGCGTTCAGAATTCACACAAATTCTAACTGAGTTACTTAAACCGAGTGCAATTAAAGATTTTGCACCGAATGGATTACAAGTAGAAGGCTCAAACGTAGTTAATAAGGTAGTGACAGGGGTAACCGCCAGTCAAGCGCTCATTGATGAGGCAATTTTACTCGGTGCGGATACGATTTTGGTTCATCATGGCTATTTTTGGAAAGGAGAACAACAAACAATTACAGGTATGAAAAAACGTCGTATTGCCAGTTTGTTAGCGCATGACATTAATTTATTTGGTTATCATTTACCGCTCGATATTCACCCTGAACTTGGCAATAATGCGCAACTTGCAAAATTGTTGGATATGGAGGTGGAAGGTGGCTTAGAGAGTGGGCCGAATAGTGTTGCTGTTAGAGGACGGTTACAAACGCCTATAATGGCTGATGAGTTTGCGCAAAAAATAGCAAAGGTGTTAAAGCGGGAGCCGCTAGTTTGTGCGCCTAGAGCAAAGAAAATAGCAACCATAGCTTGGTGCACAGGTGGTGGTCAAGGTTATATTGATTTGGCTGCTGAACAAGGAATAGACGCGTATTTAACCGGTGAAGCATCAGAGCAAACGATACACAGTGCTAGAGAACAAAATATAGATTTCTTTGCTGCGGGCCATCATGCAACAGAGCGTTATGGTATTAAAGCGCTTGGTGAGTATTTAGGTAGGCAGTATGGCTTGGATGTGACGTTTGTTGATATAGATAACCCCGTTTGATGGGGCTATATCAACAAAAAAGGGGCTATAGAGCTTCAGGGTCGAGCGCTCTAATGAGTGAAATCCAAAGCTTACCTAACCATTCATGACAATGTGTGGTGACTGCATGTAACACGCTAGCTTGGGCGATAAATTGTCTTGATGAAGTGTGCATAGAAAATGAGTAGAATTGTGTTGGGGCTGTTATAGCTGAAACACCTTGTGCTTGGAATAAATCAATGGCTCTGGCCATATGGCTTGCCGAAGTCACTAATGCGACTTGCCTATCAACTAAATGGGGAGCTAAGAGTCTGGCCTCATCTTTGGTATCTAAAGCTTTTGGGCTCTGCTTAATACGGTTCGCTTTAACCCCCAAAGAAATAGCAGCTTTTGACATTAATGTGGTATTTGAATGTACCCCAGAAACAATTAACTCTGCCCGCGGATAGTGCTTTGCGAGTCTGAGTCCTTCAACTAACCTTGCGAGTGCGCATCCGTTAAGTTGTGTATTACTTGGCAATTGAGAATTTGGGTAAGCCCCACAGCCCAAAACCACAATTTTATCTAAATGCGCATATTGAGATAGCTTAAATGGTTTTAGCGCTTTTTCCTGGGGCGTAATGATTAAAGCTGCGATATGAGGTGTGCTGATAGACCATAGGGACAATATCAGAACCCAACAGGTTAAATATGATTTAATGTGAGTTTTATTTATAAAGAATAAGCAAAAAGCAATGAGTAGAAGTGTAAATGGCAGAGGCATTAACAAGCTGCCAATAATATTTTTTAATTCGAACATATGAGAACCCAACCTTGGATGTTGGGTTATAGTGTATTAGAGTGGCGTTGATATGAACAGGTTAGCGAACATTGTTAAGCTTGCAGGTGTTTAAAAAATGACGATAAACAGGGTTATCTTTCATATTTTTCTTCATTGCTAAGAACATGGGCCTATTTAAACCCAACGCACCTAATGGAATTGATTTAATTAACCCCTGGCTTTCATAAGGTGTTACTAACCAATCAGGTAATGCCGCCACGCCCATCCCGGCACTAACCAGTTGGAATATTAATAAGCCTTGATCGACTGTTTTTAAAGTTCCATCAAACCGTGCATTTTGTATAAAGTGCTTGAAAATATCTTGGCGTTCTTTTGGAATGGGGTATGAGATGATAGTTTCATCTTTTAAGTCAAGCGCAGTAACATAGGCTTTTTTCGCCAGCTCATGATCCGGTGCAACTATTAATTTCAACTTAAAGTCAAATAGATGTGCATATTCTAGTTTATCTGGCTCGCGAATGTCTGATGTCAGCACTAGGTCTAATTCGTCGTCCATAAGGTCTGGAATTGCATCGTAGCTAAAACCTCTTTCGTAATCGACTTTTATATCAGGCCAAAAATTGTTGAACTCTTTAATGGTAGGCAACAGCCAATGAAAACAAGCATGGCATTCAACACTAAGCCTTAATTGAGAAATAGGTTGATTTAAGCTTTCTTTTAGCCGACATTTGGTTGCTTCGACTCTCGGTAGAATTTCGCCAGCTAACTCTAATAGCAGCATGCCCTGAGGCGTAAATCTTACGGGTTGAGTTTTCCGTTCGAATAATTGGCAATCAAGCTTGTTTTCGAGATCTTTAATTTGATGTGACAAAGCAGATTGCGTTAAAAATAATTCACGCGCAGTGTTAACTAATGAGCCTGTTTCTTTCAGAGTAGATATGGTTTTTAGGTGTTTTATGTCTATCATCTTCAATAAATCTCATTTATATAGTGAGTGAAACTCAAATTATGACCAAGCAGCATGGTTAACATCGCCATAATAGAGGTTGGCCGTCTATAAAACCAGCGTGCAGTGATTAATTTATAACAAAATCACTATAGCACCAATTTTGACAGCGTTGTCATTTTTATTTTAACTTTTTTGTAAAAAATTCAAATTAATTTTGTTCATGTTGTATTTAGTGTGGTATGAGTTGCAATCAATTCAATCACTGCATGTTGGTTTTGGTCATTGATAGATAAAAAGGCGGTGAATTGTATGGTATCGGTTTAAAAATAAGATGGTAGTAGGAGGTGTGATTGATAGCACGGAGAGCTGAGTTTGGTTAATAATATGATTAATGAAGAGCTAGCCTCTAAAGTTACAGAGGCTTTTTGACTAAAAAAGCGATGCACCGCTCTCATAGGTAACTTATATATTTTTTATATAGACAGCGCTACTTCCGTATGCTTTATCAATAGTGCCATTGCTTTTTTTGCTGGTAAAGGTTTTGAAACGAGATATCCCTGTCCTAATTGACAGCCTTTTCGTTTTAATAGCGCCCATTGTTTCGGGTTTTCTATTCCCTCCGCGACAACATTTAACTTAAGCGATTCAGCGAGAGACAAAATAGCATCAACCAGAGGGTTCTCTTTGTTTGTCAGTTTATCTATGAAGCTTTTGTCAATTTTTAACGTATGGATAGGCAATTGGTGTAAGTAACCTAATGCAGAATAACCAGTGCCAAAGTCATCAAGGTATAACTTAACGCCTAAAGGCGCTAACCCGTGAATTATTCGCGTCGCAAGTGTCAGGTTTTCGATCAGGCCTGACTCTGTGATTTCAAGACATAGAGTACCGTTAGGTAGTTGATACTTTATGTACAGTGAACGCATAAAATCGACAAAATCTAAACTCGCAAAGTGGCGAGATGAGACGTTAACAGTGATTCTAATTGTTGGGTTTCCGGCACGTCGCCATTGTTGTAATTGTGCAGCAGCAACGTGCAGCAAGTGTAGATCTAAGTCGATGATTTGACCAGTGTGTTCCGCTATGGGAATAAAGTCGTCAGGGGAAACTAATCCGGCTTTTGGGTGATGCCAACGAACCAGTGCTTCAAAACTAACGATATGAGGCTGATTGAGCGTAAATATAGGCTGAAAATAGAGTTCAAATTCATCATTTTTAATCCCATGCTGCAGGTCATTTTCGATATCAGCTTGACGTTTTAGCTTTTTACGCATTGCATTATTAAAATAGCGAACGCGACCTCTACCAGAGGATTTAGCTTCATACATGGCTGCATCAGCTTGTTGTAGTAACTCAATGGCGCTGTCTGTTGCTTCATTGGTAAATGCAACACCAATACTGCCAGATGCCTGTAAAATGTGACCATCAATGTGCAACGGTTTTGCAATGGCGCTGTTTATTCGCTCTAATGCTGTCTCAACTTGTTGCTTATCTTGTACATTCTCCATAAAAATGGCGAACTCATCCCCCCCTAAACGTGCAAACGTGTCTGTACGCCTAATGCTTGATTGGATAGCGTTAACGATAGCAATTAAAAAATGATCGCCAACGTCGTGACCTAATGCATCATTAATACTTTTAAATCGGTCTAGGTCTAAATACAGTAGGCAATGCAAATTTGGCTCAGAAGCTCTTTCATGAGATAAAATGGCATGCTTGATCCTTTCTAGCAGGAGGTAGCGGTTTGCTAGCCCTGTGAGCTCATCATGCAAGGCTCTATGCTCTAAAGCTTGTCGAGATAATTGCCTGTCAATAGCCATACTCACCTGACGGCTTATATAGGTTAGAATCGATAGGTGGTGACGATTAAAGGCTTTATCGTTTCGGTAGCTTTGTATTACTATGACACCTTGATACTGGGTATTAACTGTAAATGGCACGCCTAACCATGAACGTGGAGAGCGCCCCACCATTTTAAAGTCCCCAGAAGCAATATGCAGCTCAAACTCTTGATGGTTACACAATAATGGGCGGGCGCTATTTATAATGAAATAGGAGGCTGTATCCTTTAATTGAGCTTTTGATACTTTCTGAGATGCATTGCATTTAACTTCACTTTCAATTAGATAGCTAATTTCCAATACATCAATTTGCTTATCGTATAAAGCAATAAAAAAGTTCTCGGCCGGTAACTGGCTATTAATTATTAAATACAAATCATCATAAAATGCATCTAAATCCTCAGATTGATACGCAATATTCGCTATTTTAAGTAGCGATTTTTCTAGTTGCTGTGCCTGATTTAGCTGCTCTACAGTTTGTGTTAAATGATTAAGTGTTCTAACTTGATTTATTTTTGCACTGAGTAAGTGAGCGACAGTAGATAGGATTTGTAAATGTCCGTCAGTGAAATAGTTTTGTTCAGGGTGCTCGCAGTCGATCACGCCAAGCAGTTGCTCTTCATAAATCAATGGCACACATAGCTCAGATAAAGCAGGCCTTGAGTCTGCGATATATTTGGGTTCATTAGATACATCAGCAGAAACAAATGCTTTTCTTGTTCTTGCAACGTAACCCGTGATCCCTTGTGCTATTGGTATACGTGTTTGGGTTATTTGATAGTTAGTATTTTGATTTGACAGTCCCATACTGGCAACTTCTTCTAAATATTCACTATGTTCGTCTGATAGATAAATAACGCAGTCGACAAACCCCAGTCGGCTAACTACTTGAGAAGTTACATAATCAAATAGCTCATCTAACTGTGTGATCTGCAGTAATGAAGATGAGAATTGATTTATGATGCTGAGCTGTTCGGTTTTTGATTCTAGTTTTTTGTGTGAAAGCATGCTCATAACTCATATTTGAGAGTGCGCATAATTTATCGTACTTAAGAGTGAAACAACATGTTTTTAAGTGAAAAAGTTATTTAGCCTGTAAAACTATGCAAACAGTCACCCTTCTTTAAATATAAAGCGGATGTGAAATACTTTACTAACGGCCTTTAACTGCCTATGATCGGGCAAATTCAGCAGTGGAAAAGAGCAATGACTAGCACAGTAACTACCCTCACTATTACTCGCCCAGATGATTGGCATGTACATTTACGCGATGGCGTACAGTTAAAAGATACGGTACGAGATATTAGTCGCTATATGGGGCGCGCTATTATAATGCCAAATTTGGTGCCTCCAGCAACATGCACAGAAACCGCACTCTCTTATCGAGATCGTATTTTAGCTGCTGAACCTCAAGGTGATTTTCAGCCTTTAATGGTGCTATACCTTACAGATAAAACAACACCGCAAGAGATAAAAAAAGCAAAAGCAAGTGGCCACATTGTGGCGGCTAAATTATACCCTGCCGGTGCAACGACTAATTCGGATTCAGGTGTTACAGACATTGAGAATATCTACCCAGTGCTGGAAGCAATGGAAGAAGTTGGTATGCTTTTATTGGTACATGGTGAAGTAACGGACTCATCAATTGATATTTTTGATCGTGAAAAGATCTTTATTGAAACGAAATTGTCTAAAATTGTCGATACGTTTCCAAACTTAAAAGTGGTGTTAGAGCATATTACAACTCAAGATGCTGTAGAGTTTGTTAAAGGGGCTTCGGATAATGTGGCAGCCACAATAACGGCGCACCACTTATTATATAATCGCAATCATATGCTTGCAGGTGGGATCAGACCGCATTATTATTGTTTACCAATATTAAAGCGCAACACGCACCAACAAGCGTTAATTGAAGCAGCAACAAGTGGTAGTCAAAAATTCTTTTTAGGTACAGACTCGGCACCGCATGCGAAAGATAAAAAAGAAGCGGCGTGTGGGTGTGCTGGTGCTTATACGGCTCATGCTGCTTTAGAGCTTTATGCTGAAGCGTTTGAAGCTGTTGATGCACTTGATAAATTGGAAGGCTTCGCAAGTCATTTTGGCCCGGACTTTTATGACTTACCGAGAAACACCGACACTATTACTTTAACAAGATCGCCTTGGAAAGTACCAGAAAGTTATCCGTTAGGCGGAGCTAATGTGGTTCCTATCAAAGCTGGTGATATGATTGATTGGTTAATTACTGAATAGTCATTAGTTTTTAATAGCAATGTACCCAAAAAGTGCGCTTTTTTTTATCCTAAGTCGTTTTATTTTAGAATAAATGGGACTTGGTTTGTACAGAAAGCCAGTTTATATGTTAGGCTAGCTATGCTTTGAGTTTTTGCAATTCAATGGATGTAAAAGTTGCGGTAAAGAATAATGTACTTGTAGTTACCGGTTAGGTACTTACACTTGGTAACATTAGTATGATCTGCTGTATTTATTATTCCGATGTGTTGATAAGCAAACTCAGGGAGGAAGCCATATTGGCAAGTGTTAATTTTGATTTGATCTACAGGAATAATAGGTATGTCTACTTCTAAAACAGGTAAAGTAAAGTTTTTCAATGAATCTAAAGGTTTTGGTTTTATTGAACAAGAGAATGGTCCTGACGTGTTTGTACACTTCAGCGCTATTTCTGGTGACGGTTTCCGTACTCTGACTGATGGCCAAGCTGTATCTTTTGATGTTAAGCAAGGTAAAAAAGGTCCAGAAGCTGAAAATGTAGTTGCTGTATAAGCCTGCTTTAAATTGGAGTAACAGCCTTGTTACTCCTTTATCATTTTATTCTTTCCTAACTACTCTTATTATTATATCAAATCACTTATAATTATTTGCTTTATTATTTTTATATGTAAAAATAATAAAGAGATCAGTTAATTTTATTTCTGATTAATATATTACCGTTTGTAGGTAAATTTATATCCTTATCAATACAAGAGAACTGCCAATGCGTGAAATTAAATCTTTTATTAAGTCTGCGAGTTTTAACGAGCTAGAGAAAGCTGCTGAATTAATCAACGAAGCAATAGATAGCCAGCGTGAACAACAGCAAGTAAAAGACGAAGTATTAGCACTTATCAAGGAAAAAGGGTTAACCCTTGAAGATTTAGTCGGTGGCGTTCAATCGGACAAGCGCGCAAAAGTAAAAGCTAAATATCGTATAGAAAAAGATGGTCAAGTTTTTGAATGGACAGGCCGAGGGAAAACACCAAAAGCTTTTGCTGACGTTAACTTAGACGACTATACGATCTAATTTAACTTAGTTATATTATTTTCTACGCTCGCTTAGCATAAGCGAGCGTTTATTTTTGTGGCATCTAAGCTGCTAGGAGGTACCATTTACACGCTTAGGCCTTACCAACAAGACGCTGTTAATAATACTATATCCCACTTTAAGAAATGTAATGATGCTGCAGTAATTGTTTTGCCTACGGGTGCGGGTAAGAGTTTAGTGATTGCGGAACTTGCGCGATTAGCAAAACATAAAATTCTCGTTTTAGCTCATGTTAAAGAGCTGGTACAACAAAATGCTGAGAAATATATGAGCTTTGACCTGCAAGCGAGTATATTCTCTGCTGGACTAAAAAAGAAGTCGCTTGAGGAGCAAGTTACATTTGCGAGTATTCAGTCGATTGCAAAGAACTTAGACTTATTACAAGATTTTTATTCATTGATAATTATTGATGAATGTCATCGTGTAAGTGAAAGTGATGACAGTCAATATCAACAGGTGATCCAGCAAATTAAACGCTTTAATACAGATTTAAAAGTATTGGGGTTAACAGCAACACCATATCGCTTAGGTATAGGTTGGATATACTATCAGCATTATCACGGATTTATACGTGGTGCAAAGGGCTCACCTTTTAAACGGTGTATATATGAACTACCGTTACGCTACATGATTAAAAATGGGTATTTAACACCGCCTAATGAAATTGATCCAGCATCAACAAACTATGATTTTTCAGCTTTAAATACAAATGCATTTGGTGGTTATGCTGAGTCAGATATGAATAAATTACTATCAGCTCAAACGCGTGCCACAAAAAGTATAATCGGTCATATAATTGAAAGTAGTCAAAACCGCCAAGGGGTGATGATATTCGCTGCAACGGTTATGCATGCGAAAGAAATTACAGGTTATTTACCAGAAAATAATACAAAGTTAATTATTGGTGATACAAAGAACACAGCCCGTGATGAGATAATAAAAGAATTTAAAAATAAGAAAATTAAATATCTAATCAATGTTTCTGTATTAACTACGGGTTTTGATGCGCCACATGTCGACTTAATTGCTATTTTAAGGCCAACGGAATCCGTTAGTTTATACCAGCAGATAATAGGGCGAGGGCTTAGGCTTGCAGATAATAAGCAAGATTGTATTGTATTGGATTATGCTGGAAATGATTTTAACCTTTATCACCCAGAAGTCGGCTCAAAGAGACCAAATCCAGACAGTGAGCCTGTTCAAGTTCTGTGTCCTAGTTGTGGCTTTGCGAATGTTTTTTGGGGAAAAGTGGATGACGGTGGCAAGCTGATTGAGCATTATGGGCGTCGCTGTCAGGGGCTATTGGATGATGGACAGTCACAGCAACAATGTGATTTCCGCTTTAGGTTTAAGGAGTGTGATAGCTGTGGCGCGGAGAATGATATAGCTGCGCGTCAATGTAACCAGTGTGATGCTGTAATGGCTGATCCTGATGATAAATTACGCGCTGCACTCAATTTAAAAAACGCGATGGTGCTGCGTTGTTCTGGTTTATCTGTTATTCAACTTAAAGAGCAATTGATAAAAGTCAGTTATTATGACGAGGATGGTGCTTGTTGTGATGAAGTTTATGATTTTTCTAATAAAAAAAGTCGTTATGTATTTCATCGACATTATAGTCGACGTGTTAAAGGATGTCATTCTCAGGTTAATTGGAGCTATGCAGAAGAGGTTGTGGCTGCAGGTAAAGAGTTATTAGCCCCAGACTTTGTTATTGCAAAACAGCATAAAAAATATGGCTGGCAAGTCAGTGAAAAAATCTTTGATTATGAAGGAAACTATAGAAAAGCCGATAAATCATAGCGCATCAAATGTTGTGTTGGCTGCATCCTTGCATCCCGCTATGTTTATTCTGGAGCCATAATACCCCAACCGTCACCATAACCTTCGTGGGCATTGGCGATACTTTCGATATATTGCTCTGTTTGACCTAATAATTCATGAACTGGCACCATTTTTACTGATGTCACAACTTCCCAAATACCAGTATCTGGACATTGTTGTAACTGCGTTGTGGGGCTGAGCTCATCATTGGCAATAACTTGAGCAAATTTATCAGCTTGAAGTTTTTGCTCAAATAAGATGAAAAAATCGACGTTATGAAATTGTGTTAAATCTATACCGGCTTCAGCGATTTCACTGAGCAGCTGGCCATTATCATCGTCCGGAAATTGCATGTTTTTATCCACTTTAACTAATTATCTATATTGTCGGTGATCCGTTATAAAATAAAAAGAGGGATCTGTAAATTTTCACAGAGACAATGCGAGATTGTTCATAGGGGGTTGATCTATCGTATGATAGTATTGCTTTTTGGTCATAACGATGGAACTACATTAAGTGTTAAAGCAGTTACTTGTTTGTTTTTTGATGATTAATGCTTTGTTGGGGAATGCGACTAATGCGCAAAGTGGCACACAACTGCAGACTCTGAATATTAAAGGAGTTGACCAAGCTGTAGAAGAAAATATTACGGGTTTTTTACAGCCTTTTCTAGCACGACCATTTGGTGTTGCAGATTATACGCTTGCGCGAAAAGAAGTTGAAACAGCGTTACAGGCGTTAGGTTACTACTTTAGTGAAATTAAGTTGCAATTGATTGATGAAAAGCGAACCTTGTTGGTGACAATAAACCCTAAAAAACGGTTGTACTGGCATGATATAGAGATAAGCATAATTGGGGATGATGCTGAGCGAGACCCTGTTATTCAAAAGTTAGTCTCAACGGTTCCTTTGAAAAATGGTGCTGCTGTAAGGCACGATGAATACCAGCAAACCAAAGCGCAGCTAGAAAGTACATTGTTACAACGTGGCTATTTTGACTTTAAATGGGCTAAAAGCCGATTGCAAATAGATAAAGCGCGTAGACAAGCGAATGTGATTTTACATATCAATACAGGGATTCGATATCGCTTTGGTGATATTAAGGTGAGCGGCGCACCTAAAGCGGAACAATATATTCGTAATTTATCACCTTTTAAGCGCAATTCAGAATATCGTACTCACTTGTTGTCAGATTTCAACTTATCACTGAATGCAACACCATACTTTTCGTCGGTCAAAGTTTATCCTTTATTAAAAAGTCGTCACAATGGATTAGTACCGATACGTATTGATGTGCACGAAAAACCGGGAAATAGCTTTGAAGTAGGTGGAGGTTATAGTACTGACTTAGGCGCGAGAGCAAGGTTTAAGTGGTCTAAGCCTTGGATCAGTGAAGATGGTCATTTCGTAGAGAGTAACTTATCATTATCTCAGCAATTACAAGATATTACAGCTAGTTATACTATTCCAGTGGGCAACCCAAATGATGACATTTGGCGGGTTTTAGGTGGTTATCAGCGTCAAGATGAAATTAACGATAAAGTAGAAACGACTATTTGGAATATTCAGCTTCAGCGTCAATGGTTAACTGAACATGGGTGGGTGCGCACTGCTTTTATCAAACGAGAGCATGAAACGACTAAACAACAAAACACCGAGCTGCTCGAAACTGAAATGCTTATTCCAGGGGTTAGTTACGCTAAGAAACAATCTCGGGGCGGAGCGTTACCATACTGGGGTAATGAGCAATTATTTTCTATTGAGGTTGCCAGCGATTCAGTCATTTCATCTACTTCATTACTGAAGCTAAATTGGAACAATGCGTGGCTACGAAATTATGATACAAAGCATCTATTTTATGGTCGCATTGATTTGGGTGGAATTTTGGTTGATGACATCAAAGCAGTTCCGTTCAATATGCGATATTTTGCAGGTGGAGACCAGAGTGTACGTGGCTTTGCATATCAAAGTATCGGCCCAAGAGAAGATGACGGTACCCTGATTGGTGGCAAGTATAGAGTAACCACGACAGCAGAATACAATTATCAGTTTTTGCCTAATTGGCGCACGGCAATATTTGTAGATGCTGGTGCTGTCGCAAATGGCCCTTTAAAAAAATGGTCTGTTGGTGCCGGTTTTGGTCTGCGGTATCTAACACCCGTAGGGCCGATCAGATTAGACCATGCTTGGGGATTGAGTAAAGATAGTAAAAGTACCCGCTTGAGTATAGTAATAGGTCCAGAAATTTAATGTTGAATAAATTTAAAAAATACCGTTTTTCGTATACGTGCGCAGTACTCATCGTAATTGTCGTCAGTATTTTCTTTACTGTACCAGGTAACCACTTGTTATTGGCGAGTGTAAGCAAATTAGTGCCGGGGCTTGAAATGAGTGTTGTCAATAGACGCATATTCTCTGGTGGTGATATTAATATAGATTATCAAACACAGCAGTTTGATTTTGAAGGCAAGAATGTAAACATAGAATTGTCATGGTTTAGTTGCGCCACGGTCTGTGTGTCGGTTGTAGCACAACAACTGAATATGACGTTACATAACCAGAAACTGAGTGGCACTGAAAATAAATCGACGCGGGAGTCCATAAAAGTTGAAGCGAGGGAGCAAATTTCAGCACCTGTTGATATCGTATTAGAATTGCTTTCAATTAAAAAATTATCGGTCACAACGCCAGAAGCAAAGGTACTGTTAACAGATACCCATCTTGTCGCGGATTGGATTAATAATACCCTGAAAGTACATGTTTTGCATTTGAATAATGTTTCGGCAATATTACCTGAGCAGCCAGCGCCAAGAGATGAGCCGAAAATGACGGCTTTGCCTGTGTTTGAAGTATTTGAACTATTTATACCAATGGCGGTTAAGATCACACAACTCAACATCGATAATGTGGTGATAGAGAAAAGCAGTCAGCAACATGTCCTTTCTGATATTGCGTTATCGGCCAAATTGCATGGCACAGAAGTACTGTTACGTGATATGACCTTGGCTTATCAGCAGTTCGTTTTACGCTCAAATATCAACTTGGATACAGAAGAACAGTGGAACATTAGTAGCTTTACCACGTTAACATCCCCACATGGTTTGTTGTCTCTTCAAACTAACGGGAGTTTGAACGACTTGAATATAGGGGTGACAACTCAAGGAGGAGTCGCCAGTAAAGTAAATAGCCAAGTTGACATGACGACATTAAATTGGCCATTTAAAATTAATGGGGTGATTGAGCAACAAAGCGATTTCATAACACCGTTAGAATTAGTTGGGGATGTGTCTGCTGGCCGTATTTATTTAGCAGGCACTGGGAATACACAGCAATATGTTATCGACTTAAATGGCAAAGCCAGTGCATCTCAACTGGGGAGCATTGAAAGTAAGGTCCAGCTAACAGGGTCTATGGGTCATATCGATATCTCAGAAGCTCAATTGCAGATAGAGCAGGCGCAAGTTAATGTGAGCGCAAAAGTTCAATGGCACAATGAACTGATGATTGATATCCGGGGGAGCCTTAAGGCGTTGCCGTTAGGGGGGTTTATTGATGATATAAATACACAGTTGAGCGGTGAGTTTAAAACTCAAATTATGCAAAAAAATAACGCTTGGGAGCTGTTTGTACAGCAGCTATCTCTCACAGGTATTGTTCAGGAAAAAGCGCTTAAAGCGGATATTAAGTTAAAAGTTAATGAGCATGGTTATGGTTCTATTGATGAACTTTCTTTGCGTTATGGAAAAAGTGTATTCAATTTACAAGGGATATTGGCAGAACAGGTTGAATTAGATGGGCTGTTTAATCTTGACCATACACGCGATAAGCTCTTGCCAGTAGACGCTGTAATGCACGGAACATTACGAGTACTAGGTACACATAAAAGCCCACATATTTTTTTGAACAGTGATGCTACGCGGATAAGTCATCAGCAATTTGAATTGAAGAATGCCAATATATTCGGTGAAATCAACTTAGCTCAACAATGGCAAGGTGCGATAAAGGTGAGTGTGGCAGAGCTTGTTACCGAGCAAGAAAAATTTGATAATATTGCGCTAACTGTTGATGGAAATAGGCAAAAGCATACGCTAACAGTGCACTCTCAAGGGTCTATTCAGACCGATATCGAGCTCAATGGCTCATTGAAAAATGCGCGTTGGGAAGCTGAACTTGCTACCGCTGAGTTAAACTATCAAGGGCTCCCTATCATGTTGGCGGAGCCGACGGGTATTGTTTTATCGACAGAAGCGAGCTTCGTCATGCCACACTGTTGGGTTATTAAGCAAAGCAAAGTATGCATGCAGGCTAAACAAGAAGGTCATGGTAATAGAAGTGGGCGAGCGGCTTTGTCATTTTCGCAATTTCAATTAGCAGATCTTAATTCACTGGTCGGTGAATGGGCTTTAACTGGACAGGCAAACGGCATGCTTGAGGTGAACTGGCAAGCTGATGAATTACACCGAGCAGATGGCAAGTTAGCAGTTAAAAATATGCAGCTAATAACACCTAGCGGAGAGTATCATACTCAGCTTCCTATTGAATCGCTGCATGCATCTTTGCATAGTGACAAGCACCAGGTCGCGCTAGATTGGCACATTGATTCTTCATTGTTTGGCCAACTACTTGGCGATATTACGATGGCGACGACGGACCGAAGTTCGACTCGCGCAAAATTAAAAATTGAAGAATTACAGCTTACACCATTCACGCCATTAGTGAGTCAAGTAATGATGCAACCGGTTTCACTCTCAGGGGCTATGACGGGAAATGTCACGTTGTTAGGTAGTTTAGATAACCCAAAAATGGGAGGAGAAATACGGTTATCGGAATTTGAAATGGCCAGTCCAATGAGTCCCGTCGCATTGCATCAATCTAGTTTAGTCATTTCTTTAGCAGAGCACCAAGCTAATTTAGCAGGGCAACTAAATGCAGTGCATGGTGGTCACTTAGATATTTCAGGAAATCTAGAATGGTTCGAAGCATTTGCCGCAGATATTAGTGCAACAGGTAAAGAATTTTTAATTTCACCTCAACCAGGCATTGAGGTGAGCTTATCCCCATTGCTGAATGTTAATTTTGCGAATCGCAAAGCACATGTGAAAGGTGAGCTCGTTTTACCTTATGGTCGAGTTGAGGTTGCACAACTACCAAAAGGCGTAATCAAAACATCCGAAGACCAATATATTGTGGGGGATCAACGTGAACAAGAAAATTTGGTTCCATTCGATTACGATTTAGATGTTACAGTGAAAGTACTTGATGATTTTCGAGTTGTCGCACTTGGCCTTGATAGCTATATTTCCGGTGAGATTATGCTGACAAAAGAACCTGCTAGCCCCTTGTTAGCAACTGGGGAAATGGAATTGCAAGAAGGCAAATACCGGGCATTTGGACAGGACCTACTCATTGAAACAGGACAAATCGGATTTAATGGTGCACTGGATAAACCTTATTTAAATATTAGCGCTATTCGTAACCCTGAAGTGACGGCAGATAGGGTAAAAGCGGGTGTAGAGCTCACAGGGAATATAAACAACCCCACATTAACAATTTTTTCTGAGCCATCGATGGATCAAGCAAAAGCGTTAGAATACTTATTAAATGGAGAGCCGTTAGGGTCTGGCGAGAGCAGTAATAGTGCCATGTTGACGCAGTTTTTATTGTCGAAAAGTATAGATCGAAGTGAAGGTATTGTGGCAAAAACAGGTAAGAAGCTCGGATTTGAAGATGTTAGCCTAACAGCAAAAGGCAGTGGGGATGATACTCAGGTTGAAGTCTCTGGGTATATCGCTCCCAATGTGCAAGTGAGTTATCGCGTTGGTGTTTTTGACTCTTTAAGTGAAATAGCGGTGCGTTATCGTGTGTTTTCTAAAATGTATATTGAGGCAACGAGTGGTTTATACGATAGTATAGACTTGCTGTATAAATTTGATAGAGGTGAGTAATGCGGTTTGTATTAGTAGTAATGGCATTATTTTTATCTATTGGCCTTGCGCATGCGAAGACCACAGTGCGAATTACAGTAGGGGCTGACCCATATATCCAAGCATTATTGAAACTGGCCTTATCTTATGATGAGGAGGGTGTGCAATTAGAGTTTGTGAATGATATTCCCACCCAAAAACGGGCAATAAGGTTACTTGGTAAAGACAATGGTATTGATGTATTTTGGTCTGTGACCTCTTCAAAGAGGGAAAAACTCGCTCGAGCGATTCGAATACCCTTAGTGAAAGGGGTGTTGGGTTACCGATTAGGTTTGATCCGAAAGTCAGACGTAGCACGGATGAAAAAACTAAACACCATTGGCGATTTTTATGGACTCCATTTTGGGTTGCGGGATGATTGGCCTGATTTGGATATTTTTAGGAAAAATAATTTAAAAGTAGTCTCATATCCAAGAGAGGGAAATGCGTATGAAATGCTGCGCTCTGGACGATTTGATGTTTTGCCAATGGATGTATTGAACGGTGTGTATTTAGACACAGAATCAGGAATTCAGATTGACCCCTATCATATTTATTATTATCCATCAGCCGTATACTTTTTTGTTGCTAAAGCAGATACTGAATTACATCAAAAACTGAAGATGGGTTTGGAAGCAGCACAAGCTGATGGGCAATTTGATATTTTGTTCAATCGTTATTTTGCCGAGCAGCTTCAAGATGCTAATTTTTCTTCTCGCAAACAGATCGATCTTATTAATCCATTGCTCCCACCAAGTGCGCCTTTAAGTAACCCCATCTATTGGTATAAAAATAATAAAGGAAGTTAAGTGATATGTTGTCTATAAGAAAGGACTGTATTGCGTTCATTACTCTCGCTATGAGTATGATTGCGACTATGAGTAACGCATCGACTATTGTACAGCGTGCGCCTCATGAGATTGTCGAGAATGCACCTTCTGACGCATGGCGTACTGTAGAGAGTGAGAATATCATCAAGTTTGAACTGGCAACAGGTGCTGTGTATATTGAACTCAATACCCAGCTTGCACCTATGCATGTACTGAATATGAAAAAGCTGGTTCGAGAGCAGTTTTATGATGGCTTGAACATCTACCGCTTTGTGGAAGGGTTTGTCGCACAAGGAGGAGATCAAAAAGGCACAAAGAGATTGAAGTTTGCCGAAAAGTCATTACCTGCGGAGTTTTATTTAACAAGCCAAGCTAGATTACCCATTACTTCACTAAGAATGATAGATGGTTATGCACCAGTTACTGGCTTTTTAAATGGCTTTGCAGTAGCTCAATCCGCTGACGGAAAACACACTTGGCAAACGCACTGCACAGGCGTTTTTGCTATGGCTCGTGATAATGATGTGGATAGTGGCGGTACAGAGTTTTATATAACTTTGGCTCCGACACGTTATTTAGATCGTAATATTTCGGTATTCGGCCGGGTGCTTGATGGCATGGAACATGTTTATCGATTAATGCGAAATCCCGCAGTGGGGCAGGCATTTAATTTAATTATTAAAGCGAGAGTATTAAGCGATATTCAAAGTGAAGACACCTCAAAATTCAGAGTGTTTAATACTGAGCATATTGAATTTAACGCATTGATTGAAGCTAGAAAAAGCCGCCCTGAAACATGGTTTATTGAGCGGCCAAATTATGCCGATGTGTGCTCTATCAGTGTACCAATTGAAAAAATTACTGGCGGTTAGTTCTAATATTATACGGCGTTTCGTTTTGTTCACTGGAGCGGAAAGGGTTGATATCTAAGCCACCGCGACGAGTATAACGCGCATAAACAGCAAGCTTTTCAAAGTTAAATGTACGCTGGAGTTCACAATAAATGCGCTCTACACATTGCTCGTGAAACTCGTTGTGGTTCCTAAAAGAGATCAGATAGCGTAATAATGATTCATGACATAAAGCTACGCCAGTGTATTCAATAATAATGGAGGCCCAGTCAGGTTGCGAGGTAATTAAGCAGTTCGATTTTAATAAATGACTATGTAATGTTTCTGAAATGATGTCATTTGATGCGCGTTTAAGTAAACCAGAAAGAGGGCTATAATGTGTGACCTCGATGTCTAAGCTGTCAATACACAGTCCGGGCATTGGTGTAAAAGGTATGCAAGCGTGCTCATCGGCGGTATATAGCATAACCTGTACGTCAGAGTTTGTGACGATTGATAAGTCTTTTTCTAATGTTTCAGATACCGTTTTATGATCTACAAATTTAGATTGATTAAAGCTATTTAAATATAGCTTAAAAGATTTAGATTCAACAATGTGACTGCTTTGGCAGGGAAATGTAAACGTTGCGACGGCAACTTGTGGCTTCCCTTTTTCATTGAGCCATGAGAGTTCATATCCAGTCCAAGTATCTTCACCGAAAAATGGTAGAGCGGCTTCGTCAACTGAGATTTGATCTCTATTTAACTTGCGTGCAATTGGGTGGAGCAAACTTGGGTCATATTGCTGTGCATAATTTGTTGTTTTACCTAATACAGAGGCTTTTAGTTCTGGGGCATTGGCGTAATCTGTCATGTTTCACCATTTGTGGTTACAATGAGGCTCATTATAACCTATCGAATAATAGTTGGCAGTAAGGTGATAAAGCAGATTTTAACGCAAGTACATAAAGACTACGCGCAGGCATATCAAAGCAAACATGAGACGTTACCCTGTATGTATTATGATAAAACATGGCCTAGTGAGTGTGAAGTGGGTGAACCAATGGTTGATGGGCAAATCCAGTGGCAGGCAAAGCCTGTGGCAGAGGAACATAATTTAAATGCCTTAGCGCTAGCATTAGAGTGCCAGTTCCCAGAGCAATTAAATATATTTTACAGCCAATTTTATGCGGGTAATGTGGTAGCGCAATTTGAAGGTCATCAAATTGAATTGCTGCAGGCGTGGAATCATGATGACTTTCAAAGGCTGCAACAAAATATTACCGGTCATGTGTTGATGAAGCGAAAGCTCAAGCAAACCGATACTATATTTATTGGCTTAACAGAACAGGATGATTTGCTAATTACAGTAAAATTGAATACAGGAGAAGTATGCCTTGAGTATGTCGGCAAAGAGCCCCATCATGTGCTAGCAGCCTCGCTAGAAGAGCTTCTGCAAGGCTTATCCTATTAATTTTACTGGAAATCCCAAGAGATATTAGATACGAGTTGGCACTGTTCACATCTGAAATCAAAGATGCCAAACCAAGGTTCAGGCAGTGCCCATTCGTTATCGCAAGAGGGGCATTTTCGGTTTTGTTCCGTTTCGAGACTTTCACCGCCGACACGATATAAATAGTAATAGACGTTCTTTTGCGTTAAATGACGAATTCGTTTTGACAAGTCCATGCCTCGACGGAATAAATCACTGTCTGGACTCGATATTTCAGTTAAAGCGGGAAATTCACAGCGCGTCGCGCCATTAATTTGAATTTGATCACATGCCTGCCAATCTTCTTGCCATTTAATCAGTGCTTTATAATCGCCATTGGCAATCGCTGGGATCTTATATAGCGGAACAGGGAGAAAATCGTCACCACAGTATAATGGGCTACATGTATGAACATAAGTGGTATAGAGAATATAACTAGAAGGAGATTGGCATATATCAGCGCCATTAGCGTGAATATCTTGGCCAATAATTTTGACTTTTGGAGCAAGTAACCCCACTTGCTGCAACTGCTCAATGGCATGTTTAACAAAAGGGCTGTGGTGCAAAGGGTGCAGTGAATCTTCTAATGGACACATAACACGCGTAATGAAATAACCATCTTTTAGGACTGTAGGGAATTCGTCCCCAATAATTTGTCCATTAAAGCGCAGGGCATTTACTAAGCGGTTAATCGCTTGTTCTGCATTATCTAAAGTGGTGTCTTGGTAACAATCAAATGTTAAATCAGCAACAAACATAATTAGTTCTTTTCTAAAAGGGACAGGAGTAAATCAAGCTTTTTTTCAATACGGTCAAGTTGATTATCATTTGACTGAACTGTGTCATTTTGCTTTGTGTGAGTTACTTCATTAATGCATTTAGGGTTATTTTTATACGCTGTAATTCCAGCAATGATGAGTGGCATAGCGACAGGCTCAGATAACCTTGCTTTTGTCAGCGCTACTGTGGGGGTTTTACCTTCATTGAGTAAAGATGTAATCGCATGAAGTACAGCACTATGCATGATTGTCTCCGAATAAAAGGGAATGATACCACAATTTATCTATTCTCAGCACAATTGTACAAAGCGTCAACTCAGCTGTTATTACTCATTTAATTGTTTAAGGCGGTGTACTTAAGGTTGCAGACCGTTTGTGTTGATTTCGTCTGCTAACCTAAACAAATTAAGAGGTGGTCCCTAGCAATGTATCATGAATCGCGTCAATATTTGCCTAAAAAATACTCTGAAACTATATTGGGTATAGCGTTACCTTTCAGTTACCTCAACCAGATAAAAATAAAGAAGGTATGATATGCAAGTTCTACAACAAGACCAATTAGCGGTAAAATACCTAACACCAGAAGATACGCGCGTTGCCGCAAGTCTATTGTACCAAGCTTACCATGATGACTCTATATTAAGAACGATGCTAGAGTCGAAGAAAGAGCTGGATTATGAAGCTAAATTAAGGGCATTGATAAGAGAAGAGTTGGCCAGCTTTGGTCAAGGGCGTCAACCAATGATTGGTTTATTTGAGGCTGACCGCTTGGTTGCAGTTGCGTGTATTTTCGAAGCGAAAAGTGATCTTCAAGCATCTCGTTATTGGCATTGGAGACTAAAGTTAATGATGAGTGCAGGGTACTTACAAACTCAGCAGCTGATTGAAAAAGAAGATACTATTCGAGCTTCACTTGACGAGTATGGTCATTATTACTTTTTAGCATTTATTGCTGTTGACCCGCATATACAAGGTCAAGGGTTAGGGCATTATTTGCTCTCAGGCTTAGATGATTTGGTACTGAGCAATGAAGCATCTTCAGGTATGGCAGTTTTTGTGACCAATGTAGAACAAAAAGCATTCTTTTTAGGTCATGGGTATCAACAAATAAAAACGTTAGAGTTTAACAAGGTCAGTGGTGAGCTTATGTTTAAAGCAAAAACGACGGACATAATGGAAGATGGCTTGTAGGATTTTTCTCACATGGATGTAGGTAAAAGTGTTTTGTTACAGGGTTATTAACAATGATTATCATTCTACATTATTGTTTTAAATAGAGTTGTTAATTATTTCAAAAAAAAGTATGTAAAAATATTACTTTTTTGACCTTTTCGTTTGGTGATGTAAGCGTAAACTTAGTCATGTTAGGAAGGCGAAGTGGCAGCAGCTACTTAAAGGATTGTAAGAATAAGGATATTTTGATTTGCAAGGAGCAAAGGGAACAAGGATTGAAGGTTTAGGAACTCATAGGATGTGAGATTATAGCGGAGCTATAAAAAGGAAGGACTAACACAGGATGTGTTAATGGAGCCCTAGAAGGATTAGGTGTAGAGGATGCCAAGGTGGCGGTGCGTATGGGATATGCGCAATAAGGATAGGTAGGAGTGCGCAAGGAGCGCAAGGAACACCCGATGGATTAGCGGGAAGAGGACAGCCAAGATGGCAAAGGGAGCACAGGAAGTGTTTTAGGATGAAGACAAGGATGATGATCGGGTTTTCAGGATGTATACCCGTTCAGGGGATGATGAATAGGATGGCTTCACGCAAGGTATCGGATACCTAGCATGGATGTGGTCAGATTAGGGCGCACACTGGTTGCGCCTTAGTTTTTTGTAACCTTTAGTATCTAACCAGCCCTTCCTTTAAACATGTTGATACTGAGTTTTACCAATCAATCTGGTACTCGCTTGAGAGTTAGTTGTTACATGATTTTTTGTTTATCAAAATAATACGAATACACAGTAATTTATTGTTTTAAATTAAAATGCTGCTGAATTTCATCTATGTGAAGAAAGGGGTTCTTGCAGACAGATTGTCTATGTGAGTTGTAAGGCAAGTAATAAATCTTTCTTAGACTGTTCAGGCGTCTTATTTGCAGTATCAATGATGATGCGTTGACTGTGCCATACTTCATATTCTCGTTGACATACATTGTCCCAAGTCGGAAGTTTAAGGTGAGGGATGTCACTTTGTCTAGATTCGACGCGTTGACGATGCTGCTTTAAATCGGAGCAAATTACTTCAATATCGCGATGAGGAACACGGCATGTTTGAGCTACTTGCCACCAGGCGACTCTGGAAGCGTAAATAGGGTTAGTTGAATCAGCTATCACGGTTTGACCGATGTTTAAATTATCTTTAGCTAATTGAAAAGCAATGTGATAACCATGATCATAGAGGTTTTCAATCTTGGTGTTGCGCATCGTTTGCTCTATTGAATCAATTCGAAAGTAGGTTGCATTAGGATATTGAGCTAAAAACTGTGATAAGGTCGACTTTCCTGTACCTGGTAAACCTGAAAAAAATATAAAGCAAAATGACTCCTATAATATTTGTACATACCTTGGTTTTGCTAAGCGCAGTAAGCCTGCCACTCATTATGTTCAAGCCAAAATATCTTACCAAACCCAGATATAAATCGAACGCGAATAACGTCAACTTGCCAGATATGGAAATCAGCTAAGTCCATATATTGACTGGCCGACGGGTATTTTTCGATAAATTGCTGTATGAGTATTACGCTTTCACATCTAGGTAATTTGGTTGCGTCACCAATGAGAGTTAACCTAGAATCTCCGGATCATCTTGGCTTTTTTGATCAAAAACAGTTAACGACAATGCACTGTTATGCGAAAGGTTTTTTGCATGTTGGGCAATATCGCTAATAAACAGATAAGCCTGATTAGCGTCGCTGTTTATGAATTGTACTGTTGAGCCAAACGGATAGCCCTTCATGGTATGAGAATGTGTTGAAAGCACACCCATTGTACTGACACGTAATAGTGATTTTGCTTCTTTTAATACTTGTTCACGCATCTGGTTTCCTAATTAGAAAAAATAGAGGGTTAAATTATCACAAAAAGTTGTATGAATGCTGAGTGTGTGCCACTTTTTGTGTATGTGGGAAAACTATTATTGATATTTATGAGACGTACAGTGGCGTGATAAATAAAGTAATTATTCTAATATTAAATAATTTGTGGGATATTAGTCCCTAGTAGGGCTTAAATTTTTACAAAGGGTGTTGCTTAAAGCACAATTAAACCATGTTTAAACAGTTATCGATAAAACAGAAGATTATTTCGGGCTTTTCAGGCCTTGGGCTATTACTGGTAGTGGCGAGTGCGCTTGCATACGTGGCTTTAAGGCAAATATCGGCTGCGAATATCGAGGTTAAATCGGTGGCGGTTCCAATCTTACATATCGCGGATGAATTGCGGTTGCAGCAAGTAATGCTAAGTAAACTTATTACACAAGCTTTTTCACAAAACGACGTAGCGGCGTTAAATCGTTCTAAAAAAACATTTGTAACTTATATGGGTACATATCAAGCAAAAAAGCATGAATTGCAAACTCTCACACAGGGCCGGACAGAGTTTAGTCAACCTATTCAAGCAGCAATTGAACAAATATCATTACTAGAACAACACGGAAATGCTTTATTTAAGGCAAAGTTAACTGTAATAGCACAGCTCACCGAGTATCATAGCCAGTTTTCTCAATTGCAACAAAGTTATGAGCAAGCCAGTAGCGCTATGCTTGATTTAGAGTTGATTGAAACTGATAACGTTAAGTTGCGAGATGAGGTTGTAGGCACCGGTATTCGGATTGATGATATGTTATTTACACTGAGCAATAATGCCCAAGGTATTTTGGCATTATCACTTGTCAACCTTGCTCAGCATCAGGATGATATGCGTTTTCTATTGGGTAATATGGAAGATAATTTTCGATTTTTGCAGCGACAAGCAACCGGATTAAATACGCAAACACAGTTTAGTGAATTTATTCAAGCTCAACAGCATTTTACCGTGTTACTTGATGGCCCTCAAAGTATCTATCAAACGCTTCAATCAAAGTTATCGTCGCAAGATAATGTGTTAAATGTTTACGCTGATGCTGAAAAGTCTATGGGGTTGGCACAACAATCGTTAAAGCAATTACAAATGGCGGCAAAATCCCAGTTTATTTTTTATGAGAACATAGCGCAGGAAAAAATAGAGCAAGCCCAAAGAGTGACCTTGTTGTTAGCTGGGGTATTTGTAAGTTTGGCTGTGTTTATTGCCATATACACGACAAAGGCGATGCTAGGGCCTTTGGCTGCTGTGAATAAAATGCTTGGGTATTTAGCCGATGGAGACTTCTCTAGAGAAGTTAAAAAACGGCAAGATGATGAATTTGGAGCGCTAATAGATAACATAAACACCGTTAAAAATAACTTAAAAGGTTTACTGGAGGCTATCAAGTCAGAAGTTCATGAACTTGAAGTTTTGTCTGAATCTTCTCAAGTTAGGAGTAATTTGATTGCCGGTAATGCGATGACACAAATGCAGCGGATGGATAATGCTGCTGAGTTAAGCAGCTCTATTTCAAACAGTGCGCAATTGGTCAGCGATGAATCAAATTCAAGCTTAACGGGTATTCGAACGGCAAATGAACAAGGCACGCGAGTAAGTCTCATAGCGAACAATAACAAGCAGCATATGACTGCTTTAAGTGAAAAAATGCGTGATGCTGTAACTGTGATGGAACGCTTATCTGAGCATAGTCAAAATATAGGAAGCATTTTAGATACCATCGTATCGATTGCAGAGCAGACTAATTTATTGGCATTAAATGCGGCAATTGAAGCAGCCCGTGCTGGCGAGCAAGGCCGCGGGTTTGCAGTCGTTGCAGATGAGGTTCGCACGTTAGCATCTCGAACGCAATCATCAACGACAGAGATCAACCAGATGATTGATACTTTGCAGCAAGATACAGAAACAGCATTGCAAGTGATTATACAAGGGCGCAAAGAAGTTGGGGTCAGTGTAGAGCAAAGTGAGGCTTTATCGGCTGCAAGCGTTGAGATTGAGTTAGCATTAACAGAAGTCGTGGATATGAGCACTCGCGTAACGGATGCGGCGTTAAATCAAGCAACGGATTGCCAGAAGATAGAAGTTGTGATGAGTGAAGCGCAGGGTACGGCAAAAGAAAACGCAGATGAGATGCAACATATGGCTAAAAATAGTGAATCATTAAGTCAATTTGCTAGTTCTATCATTAAGTTAATTGAGCGCTTTAAGTTGTCGCAGTGACTTGCTTTATAATACCCTCACATTCATCAGCCTCCATGAAAAATGGTACGGGGTAATCAGGGTGAGCTTCTGCAAGCGCACTTCTTGTGAGCTTTTCAATGTCGAGTATATTTATTTCGGTAAAACAACTTTGGATCTGACAATACGCCAATAATTGTTTTATTTTTGTTAGCGTGTCTTCTGCTTGACGTTCAATCGGGTAGTCAATTGATGTTAGTTGACAGTACCTCGCTATTTGGGCCAATTGTCGTTGTACGCGAGGGCCATACCACTCAAGTACAGGAACGAGTAATACAGCATTGGCCAAACCATGTGGTGTGTTATAGCATGCGCTCAGTTGATGAGAAATAGCATGAACATAGCCAACAGACGTTCTAGTAAATGCTTGGCCTGCATAAAATGAAGCTTCAAGAAGAGATGCTCGAGCATCAATATTGCTAGGGCTGGTATATGCTTTTGGTAAGTTTTCAAATATGAGTGCACAGGCTGCCAATGCACGTTGCTCGCTGAACGACATACAGTTTATGCTTAACAATGCTTCAATTGCGTGTGTTAATGCGTCCATAGCTGTTGTAGCCGTTATGTGGGGAGGCAAACTAATCGTCAGTTCTGGCAGCATAACCGCATGATGGGGAACAAGTGCAAAATCGGTGGCTGCATATTTGGTACGAGTGAGTGGGTCATTAACGACCGCCGCAACGGTTGTTTCTGAGCCGGTACCGGCCGTTGTTGGAATTGCAATATTGGGCGGTAGGCGCTTCAATACTTTAAATAATCCTTTGAATTTTTTAACATGCGTTGTTGGCCTTGCCACTTTAGCACCTATTAACTTGGCACAATCAATCACGGATCCCCCACCAACGCTAATGATTGCTTGGCATCTGTTATGTCGATATAGCATAAAACCTGTTTCGACATTATCAATGGTGGGGTTTGGTAAAACTTGGTTATATATAGTTACATTAAGATGTTGATTATTGAGGGCAGTGATAATCGTTTTGGTTATGTCAAGTTGGTGTAATGTTTGATCCGTTACAAGTAATACATTACTACTTTTCTTAAGCTTGAGCGCGCTTATCGCGCTAGTGAGGCCATCTCTATTACGATGCAGCAATGGGTTAGGTATGCCAATAAATATGACAATACACTTTAAAATGAAATGATAAGCTCGGTATATCGCAAGCATAATTATTTAGCCCAAACAATAACAGTCCTAACTGTAGCATAAAGTACGCTGAGTGCTAGACTGGTAAGGTTTTCGAAGATAATGAGATATATTAGAAAGTTATCATGGGCATGGGGAGAAGAAACAAAAAAGCCGCTATGAAAGCGACTTTTTATCGAAGTGAATATTATTAGCTAAAGCTAACAGAACGACGTTCTTTATTTTCACTGTCACGGCGAGGGGCGCGTTTATCAGCACTTGGGCGCTTACGGTCACCACCACGGTCATTACGACGCTCAGAACCACCTTGGTCAGCACTGTGTGTGCTCTTAGTCAACTTCATAGGACGTTTACAAATAACAACGTTATTGAAGTGGTTCAATACATCACTTGGCATGTTTTGAGGTAACTGCACGGTGCTGTGCTCGTTAAATAAACGGATATCACCAATAAACTTGCTAGAGATATCTGCTTCGTTCGCAATGGCACCAACAATGTTCTTAACCTGAACACCATGATCACGACCTACTTCGATACGGTACGTATCCATAGGGCCTTGACTGCTATTACGAGGACCACGTTCTGAGCGCTCACGACCTTGACCATTACGTTCACGGCCTTGACCATTGCGTTCACGACCTTGACGGTCATTACGTTCGCCACGACGGTTGTCACGACGGTCATCACGGTCACGACGCTCACGCTGTTGAATTTTAATATCTTCAACTTTCAGAGGTGTTTGTTGTTGTGCCAAGCAAAGCATTGCACCAGCAAGGTCTTCTTGAGAAAGTTCAAGCTTTTCTGCAAGTCCTGCGGCAACTTCATTGAAGAAGTTAATATCTTTATGTTCAAGCGCATTCGTTAGCTTAGTTTGAAGTGCAGCGATGCGCTTTTCTTCAACGACTTGTGCACTTGGCAATTCAACTTCTGCAATTTCTGATTTGGTGTGTTTCATGATGTTACGTAGTAAGTAACGCTCATTATGTTTCACAAATAAGATGGCTTTACCTGTACGACCAGCACGACCAGTACGGCCAATACGGTGAACATAAGCTTCACTGTCTTGTGGAATATCGTAGTTGATAACTAAGCTTAAGCGATCTACATCCAGACCACGAGCAGCAACGTCAGTTGCGATAACGATGTCTAGTAAGCCACTCTTAAGGCGCTCAACAGTGCGCTCACGCGCTTGTTGGTTCATGTCACCATTAAGTGGTGCAGCAGAAAAACCTTGCTGCTCAAGTAGCTCAGCAAGTTGAACTGTATCGTTACGAGTACGAACGAACACAATTGCACCTTCATACTGTTCAGCTTCTAAAAAGCGAACAATCGCTTTGTTTTTGTGTACGCTTGCACGCCAAAAAACCTGCTCTACAGATGATACTGTTGAGTTGCGAGCTGAGATATGAACTTGCTCAGCATTATCTAAGTACTTAGAACAGATAGATTGTATTTGCTTAGGCATTGTTGCTGAGAACAAACAAGTTTGCTTGTTTTCAGGTGTCTTTTCCATGATGTTTTCTACATCATCGATAAAGCCCATGCGCAACATTTCATCAGCTTCATCTAATACTAACGCTTTAAGATCAGATAAGTTGATTGTTTTACGGTTAATATGGTCAATTAAGCGGCCTGGCGTAGCAACAATAATTTGTGCTCCACGGCGTAAAGCACTTAGTTGGATACCATAGCTTTGTCCACCATAAAGTGCGAGTACTTCAACACCTTTGGTAAATTTAGCATATTGTTCAAACGCTTCAGCCACCTGAATGGCTAGTTCGCGAGTTGGTGTTAACACCAAGATTTGTGGCTGTTTCGTAGCCGGGTCAATATTGTTTAATAATGGTAATGCAAATGCTGCAGTTTTACCTGTACCCGTCTGCGCTAGTCCCAGTACGTCCTTTCTTTCTAGCAATAACGGTATACATTGAGCTTGGATCTCAGATGGTGTCTTATATCCTTGCTCTTCGACTGCTTTTAAAATTGCAGGAGAAAGATCTAAAGATTTAAACGTAACTGGTTCTGACATTAATGCGCCTCAACGATTTTAAAGAGGCGCGCATTGTATAGGAAAAGACTAGCAAATGCTTGTATAAATTAGAACTAATTTATATGTGCTTGATGTTGTATGTTTTTTAATCAACCTTGTTTGAGGTATTTAACATCAGGTTTACGAACTCCCTAATTTTGCTTGATGTGCGGTAAGTTCGTAACTTTTAATTATACAGGCCTAACTCTGCTTTAGCATAGGCTTCAAAATCGGTAAATCCACCAATGTGTGTCTGACCAATGAAAATTTGAGGTACGGTAGGGCAGGGTTTCCCTGCTGACTTTTCTAAATCCGCTTTGCTGACGTTTTCTTTAATAATATCGACGTAGCGATAGGTAAAGTCGTCACGTTCATTTTTTAAGCGCTCTGCTACTTCTTTAGCTCGGACACAAAATGGGCAGCCATCACGGCCAAAAATCACTGTAAACATAGCTTCATACTCTCTTATGTAAATTCTGTTGACTTGGATACAGTGTAAGGCTTTTCCATAAATGTGGAAGGCAGTTTTATCGATAGGCGCAATCGGTTTTATGAATTTGCCGTAATAGTAAATGTGTCAGGGTATTGAGATTAAAACCCTGACACGGTAGTCATGCTAGATGCCTAAATTAAAATGTGACGCTAAAGCCAATAGAAGGGCGTATTTCAAAGTCGTCTCCCTCTTCTTCAATATAAAGGTCGTTTACCGACTTAACTCGGTCATAATCTAGGTCGATACTGCTGACATTTTTTTGCCCATACGCATTCATCAATTCAAGTATTAATTTACCATCTAAGCCGAATACTTCTGTTTTACGCTCAAAACGAATATCTAGGCGATGATATAAGTCATGCCGCTCGGAGAATGCATCACCGTAGACAGGTAGAAAGCGGTTATCAAAGTCAGGGTTTTCACGGACACCGACAATCGGCGTATAAGCTTGGCCACTGCGTGCTGTAAAGTTGAATCCACCTTGCCATAATTCATTGATTTCATACTGTAACACAGCATTAAATACCACTGGCGTATCTGCATAATAGTCTTTGGTAATATGGTGGCGAGTATCGGTCCGCTCACTTTTTGCATAGCTAAGAGAAATCCAACCATACCAATTGTCCGTTTTGTTCTTGTTAATTAGTAAGTCTAACCCATATGCTTGACCTTCAACTTGGTTACTATAAAGAAGGTGTGCATCTTGCGCGTGTACGTCAATGGCCAACGGTAAGTTGGTCATTGTTTTATAATACCCCTCTAAAGACCATGACCATTCGTTGGGTAGTTGTTGACTAAATCCTAAAGTTGCATGGTTAGCAGTTTGAGATTTAAGATTAGGATTACCAACATCTGGGGCGATATGATCAATATCTTGCATTCGGTTATATCGGCCCAATTTGGCAGATATGGTGCTTTGATCACTTACGTAATAATTTATCGCCAGCCGGGGAGATACAAAACTTTCATCGGTGTACTTATTGTGTTGCCATTGACCACCTAATTCAG
This sequence comes from Pseudoalteromonas sp. MMG012, assembly GCF_018100875.1. Lineage (NCBI taxonomy): Bacteria > Pseudomonadati > Pseudomonadota > Gammaproteobacteria > Alteromonadales > Pseudoalteromonadaceae > Pseudoalteromonas > Pseudoalteromonas sp. MMG012. The sequence continues at coordinate 126,430 of NZ_JAGJEF010000002.1, read as the reverse complement.
TTTGCCATTTGTCTCCTATTTGCCAGACGTGTGTCAATCCGATAAAACCGGAGTCGACCCCAAACTTCTGCTTGCCAGTAATACGTTCACCTTTCTTTATGTCACAATCAGGGTCAAGTTCTGTGCAGAGGTATTGAAAAGAGTCATAGCTGTATGTTGTTTCATTGTCAAAATAAGCCATATCAGTAATTAGCCGATGTTGTTTGTTAATTCGGTAGTTTAATTGGGCTTTGTAAGTAAATTGTTTTTCTGACTCTTGCTCAAAAAAACCGTTACTTAAGCTAGCACGTTTACCATACTCCAGCCGGCCTGAGTGATCTAAGGCGCCAACCGCAACTCTTAAATGAAAACGTTTGTTGTAATGATCCCAGAGTAAATTTTGACTATTGAACTCTCGGATATATACGGCATCACCTTGGAATTCGGGGGTCTTTTGTGCTAATTGGGCTCGCTCATTAAAGCCTGCAGCTGCAGAATCTTCAGCGCCTGTGAAATTGAAAGTAAGTGTATTATTGTTATTGATATCCCATAGCCATTTTCCCTGATAGTCATGGTCATCCGGTGCCTCATTAATGGTTACCCCTGAAGGTTTTCCATCATCATCTTCAAGCTCCTCGCCCTTGGGAAAAAATAAGGGTAATGTACTTTTTCGAGCAGAGAAGTAAAAGGCGGTATTGTCGGTTGCTTGGCCTTCGACAAAAATACCAGCATTAAACATGGTGAAGTCAAGAGTTGTTGTAATGGGTTGGTACTTTGGATTACGTAAAGTCACATCGAACACGGCACCGGTGGCATTACTATACCCTGTACCATACCCAGCAGAGTAGAGTTGGAAATCTTGAATTATGTGGCGGTTGAAAATGGAACTGCCAAAATCGTGAAAAATATATCCGGCAGGCATAAAATCGACTTCAAATATATTATCACTTGGGGATGAACCGCGTACCGCAGGTTCACTCATCGAGCCTCCAGCAGCAACTACTCCAGGTAAAGAGAATACCGCACGTAACGGGTCACCCATTGCACCAGGCATAGTGACTAGTTTTTCAGTGTTTTCGGTTATTTCACTGGTAACACTACTGCGTTTATAAAATACTTCGATATGCTCCATAGAAGCTTGGTCGGCTTCGGCCGCGTAACTTGGGAGTGCCATACATATGACGATGGGGGAAAGCGCAAGTGAGAGCTTAGCATTCGTTACTTTGAACATTATTTTGGTCCCTGTGCAAAAAGTGAATCAACAATGAATATCAGCAGCAGTGTAACCAAATGGAGTGTATAAGTGTTTTAGGTTTGGGTAAGAAACTGTAGAGTGTTGCTACAGTTTCTTACAGTCTGATTTTAATACCGAGTTCACTAGAGTAACCGACAGAGCGCTCTACCACTTTGAGGTTTTCATCAATTACATAGTACGTTGGGTAAGCCTTTACTTTGAAGTTTTGTGCGGTAGTACTATCGCCCAGTAAGATAGGCATTGATAAACTTAACGCTTCAGAGAATTGGTGAACACTCTGTATATCTGGATAATCAAGTGCTATTGCAATGGCATTGAGCTCGTTATTTTTATAGAGCTTATCTAGGTTTGGCATACTGTATTTACAGATGCTGCACCAAGGTGCGAAAAAATACACAACAGTTTGTTCTCCTTTAATAGATGTTAAGTCAATCCGTTGTTGCGGATCATCGAGCTTGGGTAAAGAGAAGAAAGGCGCGCTCGTTTTTCCATTTTCTTTTAACATACCAAGTTCTTGATATGTCGATACTGCGGTGAACGTAAAAACTAATAAACCTAATTGTATTATATATTTGAGCATAGTTATGTGAGTAGTTGAGTTAGGGGCAGCTTAATATACAAAGACCAGCTAACACTACTTGTTTATTCATTCAAAAAACCGAAAAATGTAACAGAATATTGCGAAGTTGGGGGCAGACACTCAATATGGGCGCAGTGACTATGTGATTGAGCAAAAGTGAAATACATAACTTCTGCTCACCCCATAGTACTGTCATTACTCCCCTAAATAACGTTTTGCTTTTTGAGGTTTAAGTTTTTCTAAGTCGACTAAGACTAATCCGTCTATACAGTTATTAAAATCTGGGTCAATACTAAAACTTAAAAAGTTAGCTCCTTCATAGTCACAAATTTCAGTATATTGCTTGAATAGCGTGGGAACTTGAGCCCCCATATTGGCGAGAATATGTTTGAGCTCTGCAAAATCTTCTTTGATGTCTGAACCATGAAATAAACTTTTATAATGCGTCATTTGTGCATTTGATAAGGTGTATTCATTATTCGGCTGGGCATGATTTGCTAGGCGCGAAAAGTAATGTTGATAATGGTAAACCAACATAGCTTTTGCTTCATCAGGTAAAGAGTTTGATAAACTGACAGCACCAAAAAGATAACGATGCTCTGGGTAGCGTTTTACAAAAGCACCGATGCCATACCAAAGGTAATCAAGGCTTTTCCTACCCCAATACTTTGGTTGCACAAAACTTCGGCCTAACTCTAAGCCTCGTTCAAAGTATGGGTGCATTTTTTCAGTATAACTAAACAGGCTGTCGGTATATAAACCTTGCTGACCGTGCTCTTCGATTATGTGTTTAGCACTGGCAAGGCGATAAGCACCAACTAACTCTAGTTGCTCGGTATCCCACAGGACTAAATGCTGATAATGCATATCATATCGGTCTATATCGCGTCTTTTCCCACTGCCTTCACCCACTGCACGAAATGCAATCTCTCGAAGTCGACCGAGTTCTCTAAAAATAACGGAGCTTCCTTGGTAATTGTATAAGTAGATTTGCATTCCATCTTGGGTTTGACCCAACAACTCACAGGTTTCTATGGCTTTTTTTAACTCTTTTTTACACTCAGGGACCGCGATCGGGGTCTGCGTCTTCAGCGGTACTGATTTTTTGCTATTGAGTCGGTAAAGCTGTTTTCGAATGAGACTGACAATTTCTTTATCTTTTAAATTCTCAATTAAGTAAGATTCAGGCGGGATACTCGCGCCAATTTCAAACTCTAATGATTTTTGGCGTTGCTTAAACATTTCTTTTACTAAAAGCAAACTTGCTAGAGGCTTGTAAATAAGGGAAGTGCCGTAAAACAGCGGACTATTCTTGGCTTTTATAAAAATTGGCAAGATTGGGCAGTTCGCTTTTTTAGCTATGCGCAAAAAACCAGAGTTCCATTTGCAATCTTTTATACCGGTGGCACTTAATCTAGATACTTCACCTGCTGGGAATATCAGTAATGCACCCTCTTGATTTAGGTGTTGCTGAATATTGGCAAGTTCAGTACGACGGCTGGTTCCAGATAAGTTATCGACAGGTAACAGTAACGAATGCATAGGTGTAACCGACATAAGCATTCGATTGGCAACGACTTTTAGGTCTGGCCGCACTTTGGCTATAACACGGATCAGCGCTAATGCATCTAAGGAGCCAATAGGGTGGTTTGCGACAATGACAATGCTACCTTCACTTGGAATATGTTCTATCTGTTTTGGCTTATATCGGGCGTCAAAATCGAGTTCATCTAGAACTTGTTCTACAAACTCAATTCCCTGCAAGTGCGGGTATGCATCAGCAAAAGCAATGAATTCTTGTTCGTGGAGTAAATAGCCTAACCCTTTTTTTACTAAGCCTTTCACTTTTGGGGAGTTTTCAAGTTGTGGTAAATTTGCTTCGATGACTTTATCGACACTGATCATTGTGAACTCTCGTTGTGTACACTGTAAGCACAGAGTAAAAACATCTTGTTACAACCTTGTTGCAATGTTCTGGCAGTTATATGACAGTTGTCATATCTGACACACTATGAATAAAAGGGGGGTTTGATTACAATAAAATTTTGTTAATCAGAGAGAGGGTGACATGTCAGTACTTGTGTGTGTTGAAGGCCGAGACAATACGAAATTAATGCAAAATCTACGAACTTCTTTACCAGGTGTCGAAATACATGAATGGCCCAATTGTTCAAATTTAGACAAGGTACAGTTTGTAATAGCTTGGAATGCCCCAGAATCAATCTGGGATCGACTGCCAAATTTACAAGTGGTGCAGTCTTATGGTGCAGGCGTAGATGGCATCGCATTACAGCGAATTCCAGAGCACGTAGAGGTAACACGTATTGTTGATACTGATTTGGCTGATGATATGGCTGAGTATATTCTGGGTCATGTAATGGCGCACAAGTTACGAATACGTGAGTATGCACATAAGCAATATCAAACGGTTTGGAAACCTAAGCGTGCTTTCAAGCATAATCATATTGGCATTTTAGGGTTAGGGGAGTTGGGGCAAGTTGCAGCTAGGAAACTTAAAGCGAATGATTTCTCAGTGAGCGCATGGTCCAGAACGAAAAAAAATATTAGTGGTATCAATTGTTTTGCAGGTATCGATGAACTCCAGACATTTTTACTTGAACTCGATTATTTGGTGTGCTTATTACCATTGACCGGTGAAACGACGGGTATTTTAAATCGAAAAGTGTTTGAGCAACTACCAAACCATTGCATATTGATAAATGTTGCGCGGGGAGAGCATCTTATTGAAGAAGACTTACTCTGGGCATTAGATAACCAAAAACTAGCTGGAGCAACACTTGACGTGTTTAATCATGAGCCGCTCGAAAGTGGACATGCTTTTTGGCAACATCCATTAATTACATTGACGCCTCATTGCGCTGCAGTGACGAGTATGAGTTCTGTGTGTGAGCAGATAGTTTACAATATTACTGCTTGCATCAATAAAAATGCATTAATGAATACGGTAGACAAGCATTTAGGCTATTGATGCCGTTACAATAAAATTAATTTGCTGTATAAAAAAACAGCTTGAGAGAATTGATTACATTCAGTAATGTGGTGTGATCAAATATAATAATAATAAGGTGTAGGTGATGAAGAGTAATCATAGTGGGGTGAAATTATCATTAGTTGTATTATCGATTGTGCTGCTAGGTGTTTCTGCTTTATTTACTCAAGCTACATGACGGAATAAATAGGCATTGAGCGTTAAGTGGTAATGACTTAACGCTTTGCATAGATTTCTTTGGTTTGTGTTTTTTGTTCGTCATTTTTTTTCAGTAATACGTATGTTGAACCGCTTCCACCATGACAACGCAGTGCAGAATGAAAGCACAATACTTGCGGCACTTCTTGTAACCACTTATTAATGTAGCTCTTTAAGATTGCTGGGGTTGGTTTGCTTTTTAGCCCAATACCATGGCGCAACAATAACACTCTAATATTATTGTTATGGCAATCGAGGATAAATTCAAAAAGCGTCTTTCTTGCTTCATTGAAGCGTTTGCCATGTAAGTCAATTGTGGCATCGATCTGGTATTTCCCTAAGCGCAGCTTTTTAAATACGCCTTCTTGTACACCTTGTCGTTTGAATGTCATTAAATCGTATGGGTCAAGTAAATCCACATACTCTGTAGAGAGGAAGTTAACATCAAACGCTGATTCTTGCGCAGCAGCTTTACGCTTCTCTAATTGAGAAATTGTCGGCTGGGCTTTTATTTTGTTTAACTCAGCCTGATTGTCATGAGCTAAAGGTGTTACATCTCCCATTGATGCTAAAAATAGCTCTTCATCTGTCATAGCCATACAAAACCCTTGAGTAGGTGAGTATGGCTAGGATTCTAACGTAGTTCAGAAGACTTGACTACTGACTTAGATTTAGTTGTCCGAATGTATACACTTTAAATAGATAAAATGTATTAATTAATATGAGGCTTAAATTAGAAACAACACTGGTATTTACCAAGTCCAGACTAAACGAAAGAAACAACAGGCTACATGCTGCTACTGCGGCAACACGTAATAAAGTTAAATGATTGATAAAAAAGGCGCCAAAGCCTAGTAATAGCAAGATGGTGTTTAAGAGCCAGTTGAACTCGTTGGGCATGGTCTGTTTGGTTTTCCATAGTTGATTAAAGGAGCGCCATTATGGTGATCCTTTAATCATGCATCAAGCGATTATTTTTATATATTTCAGATTAGTTTTTTTAATCTAAAATAAGTTTAAGAAGTGCGGGAATAACCCCTTTTTGTTCTATGACTTGGTATCTTTGACAAGTTGATGGGTTATTTTTATCAACGCATAAGTAAAGAATGTTTTGATGTAATGCAGATCGGGGGTGAAGTTTTGAGTCTAAAAGGACAGGATCATACCCAGGCAAACCTGACCAGTAGATACTTTGTGCGACTAACCCTAACTTTTCGTAAGTTATCAGTTGAGGTTTAGGAAAAAGAATAATGAGTAACGTCACAAGCGATAAACCGACCCATATTTTTTTCTTACTCTTAACGTTGGAAGAGGGGACGTCTGAAGTGATAGACGTTTGTGCTGAAGGCGTTGGTGCTTTGTTTTTCTTTGCAGGTTTACGGGTTGATTGTTTTCGCTGCGTTTGCCCGAGTAAAGATTGTTTTTTTGCTTGCTTTGACATACCTGTGTATGGCCTTTTGGTTGCAGGACTCTATAATAGATCTATTATGTTTATAATAGCTTATTTTAGTTTGGCAGCCTACGGGAAAGGATAATGGAACAGCAAATCTCAATTTTAATAGTCGATGATGTAGGAACAGTTCGTAGTTTTTTGCACCAAACACTCATGCATTTAGGTATTGACCACGTTAGGGAGGCGTCTACCGCAACCCAGTGTATCAAGGCCTGTGAAGAACAGCACTTTGATATTGTATTTTTGGATATTGAATTGCCTGATGGTGATGGAAAGGAAATTATTGCCCAGCTAAATCAAATTAATGCTGATATTAATGTCGTTATGGTATCTGCGCATTCAACCGTAGATAATGTTAAAGATGCGATTGAGCGAGGGGCGAAGGGGTTTGTGGTTAAACCTTTCTCACCAAAGAAAATTGCGGCAATGTTGAAGAAGTTTTATCCAGAACTTGAGTTAACTTAAATACCGGGTACAAAAAAACCGACTTTCGTCGGTTTTTTAATTCACAATAAAATCAAAGATTATAGAGCTTTGATTTTTGCATTTAAACGGCTCTTATGACGAGCTGCTTTATTTTTGTGAATTAGACCTTTAGCTGCGTAACGGTCTAGAATTGGTGTAGCGGCAGCGAAAGCTTCAGTTGCAGCTTCTTTATTACCAGCTTCAATAGCAACTAGTACTTTTTTGAAGTAAGTACGCATCATTGAACGACGGCTTGCGTTGTGTTGACGACGTTTTTCGCTAGTGATAGCGCGTTTTTTTGCAGACTTGATGTTAGCCAAGGTGTGCTCCTAACAATCTTAAAATAAGCTTAATTTAATGGCCGAGGAATATGCCTGTTTTATTGGCAAAAGTCAACATATATTGACCACCACGACCTTTGTCTCTTCGTAATTGTAACCTGTAGTGACGAAAACCTTGGCTTTTAGCGTTTGGCGATCAACTTTAACAGGCACATGAACCACAAAAATACGGTGTGAGTTTCTCGCATCCAGTGATTAATGCCCGTAGTGTATCAAACCTTGATTCTTACACCTAGTGTTAGATATAGAAATTTTTCTAATTCAGGCAAAGCTCAAGTTGATGATATCAAATAAGCAAAAGACTATGGCATAATTTACGTGTTTTTTATTTTTGGAGTTAAATGTGGCGAAGGGGTTGTTTAAATCAGGCATGATAGTAAGCGCCATGACGATGATTTCAAGGGTTATGGGCTTAATTCGAGATGCAGTAGTTGCTAATTTACTTGGAGCTGGATTAGCTGCTGATGTATTCTTATTTGCTAACAGAATCCCTAACTTTTTGCGTCGGCTATTTGCGGAAGGAGCGTTTGCACAAGCGTTTGTCCCAGTGCTATCTGAAATTAAAGAGCAGCATGGTGATGATAAAGTAAGGGTATTTGTTGGCCAAGCAGCGGGAACATTAGGCACAATTTTACTGTGTGTTACGTTAGTTGGGGTCATTGGCTCTCCAATAATTACGGCGTTGTTTGGGACGGGTTGGTTTATCGATTGGTGGCATGGTGGAGAAAACGCTGAAAAGTTTGAACTTGCCAGTACATTGTTAAAGTTTACTTTCCCCTACTTATTTTTTGTTAGTTTAGTTGCATTAAGTGGTGCGATACTTAATGTATACAATCGCTTTGCAGCTGCAGCATTTACACCTGTACTTCTTAACATTGCAATTATTGGCTGTGCTATTTTATTGCATGACATGTTTGAAAATGGTGCGTATGCGTTAGCAATTGGGGTATTTGTCGGTGGTTTGGCTCAGCTACTCTTTCAAATCCCATTTCTGTTTCGATTAGGAATGTTGCAAAAGCCGACCTTTGCATGGCATTCACCGGAAGTAACAAAAGTACGAAAACTGATGCTGCCAGCAATGTTTGGTGTCTCTATTAGCCAAATTAACTTGCTATTAGATACGGTAATAGCGTCGCTTTTGGTTACAGGGTCTATTGCATGGCTGTATTACTCAGACCGTTTAATTGAGTTTCCATTAGGCTTGTTTGGTATTGGGATCGCCACGGTGATTTTACCAGCCTTATCAAAGTTGCATGCTAATGACGCGGTGGACGATTTTCAAGTTACCTTAGATTGGGGTGTGCGTTTTGTGCTCTTCTTAGGTTTCCCAGCAATGGCTGGGCTAATGGTAATAAGCCCCCTAATTATCACTGTTCTGTTTGATCATGGTGCATTTTCCGACACAGAGATAGATCATGTTAAGGCTGTGAGCCTTGGCGTTGTGGCTTACTCGGTTGGGCTTGTGAGCTTTATGTTGATCAAAGTACTTGCGCCCGGATTTTATGCACGCCAAGACACCAAAACACCAGTGAAAATAGGTATCGTCACGCTGGTATTAAATATGCTATTTAATATTGCTCTGGCTCCATTTATTGGCTATTTGGGGCTGGCATTGGCAACATCACTTTCAGCCAGTTGCAATGCTTATCTTTTATATCGAAAGTTGAAACTACAGGGGGTATTCGTGATGTCGAACTTTACACTCTGGTTTGCGGCCAAATGTATCGTATCAGCGAGTATAATGGCCGGGTGCGTATGGTATGTAAGTAGTAAATACTTATGGCATACATGGTTACTGCCTGAACAAGTCATGCTACTGGTTGGGTTGCTGGTGTTGGCGATGTTTGTTTATTTCCTTCTGATGTTTGTATTTGGTGTCAGGCTAAGCACGATAAAAGATGTGCGTGCTTAATCATGCAGAAGTTCGCATTTTTAGGCAACTTGGGTATAATCGGGCACTTTGAAGATTCACGCAATTAAGGCTATGACGTAATGCAGCTGATCAGAGGCATCCATAACATTCGACCCCATCACTTTGGTTGTGTGTTAACGATAGGTAACTTTGATGGTGTGCACTTGGGACATGTCGAGGTTTTAAAAGGCCTTGTACAAGACGCTAAGCGCTACAATTTGCCAAGTACAGTTATGTTATTTGAGCGTCAGCCGCAAGAGTTTTTTGCCAAAGATAAAGCGCCGGCAAGGCTAACTCGATTAAGAGATAAGTTGGCTTTGTTAGCTAAGCTCGATATTGATCGCGTGATTTGTGTGAGTTTCACTCAACAGTTTGCTCAGCAAAGTGCAGAATATTTTGTTCAGCACATATTAGTTGAAAAGCTTGGAGTGAAGGCTTTAACGGTAGGTGATGACTTTAAATTTGGTCATGCACGTCGAGGTGACTTTAATATGCTTAAAGAGATTGGTGAATCCGTCTCTATGCATGTAAAAAGCACGGCCAGTTTACGCCGCGATGATTGTCGGGTAAGTAGTACTCTGATAAGAGCTGCGCTAGCAAAAGGCGACTTAGATACTGCACATCAAATGCTAGGCCACACATATACCATTGCAGGCCGAGTAATTCATGGCTGGAAAAAAGGCAGAGAACTTGGTTTTCGCACTGCGAATATAGCGTTAAAGCGACAAGTGATCCCCGTGCAAGGGGTTTTTGCTGTTCGGGTCAATTTAAATGGCAAGCAGTATAAAGGTGTTGCTAACGTTGGTACAAAGCCAACGCTAAATGGCACGAAGGCCTTGTTAGAGGTACACCTGTTTGATTTTAATCAAGATGTTTACGGACATTTTATGCAAGTGGAGCTGGTTAAAAAGCTCCGCAATGAACAAAAATTCGATACATTGCCGCAGTTAACAGCGCAAATAGCAACAGATGTTGCTGACGCTAAGCAATGTTTTAATTTTAAGTAGCCGATACGGAAACTAGGATAAATGAGCGACTACAAACACACTCTGAATTTACCGGAAACTGAGTTTCCAATGCGTGGTAACTTAGCGCAACGCGAACCAAAAATGTTGAAAACTTGGTACGAACAAGACTTATACGGTCAGATCCGTAGCGCGAAAAAAGGTAAGAAGCCATTTATTTTGCATGATGGCCCTCCGTACGCGAATGGTGATATTCACTTAGGTCACTCGGTAAATAAGATCCTTAAAGATATTATTATTAAGTCGAAAACACTATCTGATTTTGATGCGCCGTATGTACCTGGATGGGACTGTCATGGTCTGCCAATCGAGCTACAGGTAGAGAAAAAAGTGGGCAAGCCTGGTAAGAAAGTAACGGCTGCCGAGTTTCGTGAGAAATGCCGTGCTTATGCGCAAAAGCAAGTTGAAGGTCAAAAAGCTGACTTTAAACGCTTAGGTGTGTTTGGTGACTGGGACAAACCTTATTTGACGATGAACTTTGACTTTGAAGCAAACGCCATTCGTGTGTTAGGTCGTATCATTAAAAGTGGTCATTTGCATAAAGGTGCAAAGCCTGTGCATTGGTGTACTGACTGTGGTTCGGCATTGGCTGAAGCAGAAGTTGAATACCAAGATAAACAATCTCCGGCGATTGACGTAAAGTTTGACTTTGTAGACCAAGCTGCGGTAGTAGCTGCGTTTGATTTGGCCGAAGGTCATGAAGGTGAAGGCAGTGTAGGCACCGTGATCTGGACTACGACGCCATGGACATTACCGGCAAACCGTGCGGTTGCTGTACATGAGGCATTGGAATATGCACTTGTTCAAGTGGAAGATGAAGGTAAAGTTCAACGTCTAATCTTAGGATCTGAGCTAGTCAAAGATGCAATGGATCGTTTTGGTTTTAATCATTTCCATGTATTGGGGTATGTTAAAGGTCAAGCCCTTGAGAACCTTCGAGTTGCGCATCCATTTTATGATTTTGATGTACCGGTGATTGTTGCTGAACATGTTACTACTGACTCTGGTACTGGGGTTGTGCATACAGCGCCAGGCCATGGTCAAGAGGATTTCAGCGCCGGTTTGGCTTATGGGTTAGAAGTTGCAAACCCAGTTGGCGCAAACGGTGTTTATTTCCCTGATACGCCATTATTTGGCGGTCAACACGTGTTTAAGGCTAATGCGAGTGTGATTGAAGTACTGAGTGAAAAAGGCGCATTAATGCATCACCATGCGTTGCAGCATAGCTATCCACATTGCTGGCGCCATAAAACGCCAATTATTTTTCGAGCAACACCGCAGTGGTTTGTGAGTATGGATCAGGCTAATTTACGACAGGATTCTCTAAACGAAATCGCCAAGACACAATGGCTACCTGAGTGGGGCGAAAACCGTATTGCAAACATGGTTGAAGGACGTCCTGACTGGTGTATCTCTCGTCAACGTACGTGGGGAGTGCCAATTGCACTATTTGTCGATAAAGACACTGGCGCACTACATCCAAATACTGAAGAGTTTATTGAGCAAGTTGCTGTTTTAGTTGAAGGCAAAGGTATTCAAGCGTGGTATGACTTAGATCCGGCAACGCTGTTAGGTGACGACGCTGAGCAATATATGAAAGTGCAAGACACTTTAGATGTGTGGTTTGATTCTGGCGTATCACATGCATGTGTAGTGGATGCACGAGAAGAGCTTACAGGCCCAGCTGATCTATATCTTGAAGGTTCAGATCAGCACAGAGGCTGGTTCATGTCGTCAATGATGACTTCGGTTGCTATTAATGGTCATGCACCATATAAACAAGTCCTGACTCATGGTTTCACTGTTGATGAAAACGGCCGTAAGATGTCAAAGTCTTTAGGTAATGTTATTTCTCCACAGAATATTATGAACAAGCTTGGCGCAGATATTTTACGCTTATGGGTGGCATCAACGGATTACACCGCAGAAATGACGGTATCAGATGAAATATTTAAACGCTCAGCTGATCGTTATCGCCGTATTCGTAACACGAGTCGCTATTTATTGTCGAATTTAAGCGGGTTCAACCCTGAGACAGATTTAGTGGCAATTGGTGATATGGTTGAGCTAGATCGTTGGATTGTATCTAGAGCTGCACAATTGCAAATCGAAATTTTGGAAGCGTATGATAACTATCAAATGTTGGTAGTGACTCAGAAGCTAATGAATTTCTGTACAGGTGAGCTTGGCTCATTCTACTTAGATGTCATTAAAGACCGTCAGTACACAGCAAAGAGTGATAGCCATGCACGTCGTTCATGTCAGTCAGCGCTTTATCATATTGCCGAAGCAATGACGCGTTGGATGGCGCCAATCATGAGCTTTACGGCACAAGAAATTTGGCAGGCATTACCAGGTAAGCGCAGCCAGTTTGTATTTACCGATGTATGGTATGAAGGTCTTAATGATGCCTCTGAAGGACAGTTAAGCAATGAATATTGGCAAGGTGTACTTGCTGTGCGTGATGAAGTGAACCGTGTGTTAGAGAGTGCACGTAAAGAAGAAGTTATTGGCGCGACGTTGCAGGCCGAAGTGACACTTTACACTGATGGCGATTTAGCGAGTGGGCTACAAAAGCTAGGTGATGAGCTACGTTTTGTATTACTTACGTCGAAAGTGACTATTGCACCTGCGAGTAACAAACCGGAAGATGCAATTGCCTCTGAAATCGATGGCTTGTTTATCACTGTTGCTGCAACCGACGCTCAAAAGTGTGAGCGTTGTTGGCACTATTGCGATGATGTGGGTAGTCACGAGACACATACTGATATGTGTGGTCGTTGTATTACTAACGTTGAAGGTGACGGCGAACAGCGTCAGTTTGCATAGGAGTATAATGTGACCGACTCAACTCAAAAAAGTGGTTTAGTTTGGTTATGGCTAAGTCTACTGCTCTTTGCAGTAGACTATGTTACCAAAGCTGCAGTAATGGATAGCATGAAACTTTATGAGTCAATCGAGTTGCTGCCATTTTTTAATTTTACCTACATGCACAACTACGGTGCTGCGTTTAGTTTTTTAAGTGAAGCGGGTGGGTGGCAACGTTGGTTTTTAAGTTTTATTGCAGTGGCAATTAGTGCGTTATTGCTATTTTGGCTACGCAAATTACCGGCAAATAACTGGGTTTTGTGTGGTGCTTACTCATTAGTTTTGGCTGGTGCGATAGGAAATTTGGTCGATAGGCTTGTCCATGGTTACGTGATTGACTTTTTACATTTTTACTACCAAAACTGGCATTATCCGGCGTTCAATATTGCTGATATGGCAATTGTAGGTGGTGCTGGTCTATTATTATTTGATGCCTTTAAAGGTGATTCTTCTCAGGAGAAAAAAGCATGAGTGAACAAGTGATAGGGTCTCAGTCTGAGGTGCTTTTTCATTTTTCGATAAAGCTTGAGGATGGCTCTGCTGCTGATTCGACTAAAGTGCATAATAAGCCTGCAAAGTTATTTATGGGCGATGGCAGCTTGACTGAAAACTTTGAAAAATGTTTATTGGGTTTGGTTGTTGGTGACAGTAAGTCATTTGACTTAGAGCCTGACGATGCGTTTGGTCAACCAAACCCGGATAATATTTATTATGTTGACCGTAGTAAATTCGGAGCTGATACACCCGCAGAGGTTGGCAGTATCATTGCATTTACTCAACCAGATGGTACCGATTTGCCTGGGCTTGTACGTGAAGTGGCTGGCGAGTCAGTCACTGTTGACTTTAATCACCCGCTGGCAGGTCAAAAGGTGACGTTTGAAGTTGATATTCTTGAGGTAAGCAACTAATGGATATCTTACTAGCCAACCCAAGAGGTTTTTGTGCAGGTGTAGACCGTGCAATAAGCATCGTGGAGCGTGCACTAGATATTTTTGAAAGCCCGATATATGTCCGCCATGAGGTTGTTCACAATAAATATGTTGTGAATGGCCTGAAAGCGCGTGGTGCTGTATTTGTGGAAGAGTTACATCAGGTACCAGACGATAGTATTGTTATTTTTAGTGCACATGGTGTTTCTCAGCAAGTGCGTCAAGAAGCAAAACGACGTGAGCTTAAGGTATTTGACGCAACGTGCCCGTTAGTGACTAAAGTTCATATGGAAGTAACACGAGCGAGTCGTAAGGGCACAGAGTGTATCTTGATAGGCCACCACGGTCACCCAGAAGTCGAGGGCACTATGGGGCAGTATGCCAATGATGATGGTGGTATTTACCTTGTAGAGACACCAGAAGATGTGAACGCATTAGAGATAAAAGATCCGAGCAATGTATTTTATTGTAGTCAGACTACTTTGTCAGTGGATGACACTGCGGATGTGATTGATGCACTCAGGTGTAAATTTCCTGATATACATGGCCCGCGTAAAGATGATATTTGTTACGCAACTCAAAATCGCCAAGATGCAGTGCGAGATTTAGCTGATAAAGTTGATGTGTTACTGGTTGTTGGTGCAAAAAACAGCTCAAACTCAAATCGCTTACGTGAACTTGCGGATAAAATGGGTACGATTTCATACTTGATTGATGATGCGAGCAGTATGAGTGAAAGCTGGTTTGATAACATTAACAGTGTGGGTGTCACTGCGGGGGCATCAGCACCAGAGGTCTTAGTTCAGCAGGTTATTACACGTTTGAAAGAACTTGGGGGGGAAACTGTCATTGAGAACCCAGGTGAAGAAGAAAATGTTGTATTTGCTGTGCCGATTGAATTGCGTTAACTAAGCATGCAGCCATGTTTAAGTCACCTGATTTAACCAATGGATTGCTCCCTGCTATAGTCACTGAACGGGGTGTACTGGCTATGCTAGTCGCCTCGCAGACTCTGGCATTATTACTGGCCTTTTCTCCTATGAGTTATGAATCTATTTGGGTTCGGCTGGGCATAATAAGTTTATTTGTTCACTGCGTAAGTGCCATTGGCTTTACTGTACTTTCGTTGCTACAGCATTACTTAAATAGATATTCAGGTATTTTCGAATACAGCGTTATTGTCATCGTATTCCAAGTAATCACTTTCCTATTAAGCTTAGGTGTTGCCGTATTTGAGGTGACATCCGCAGAGTTTCTTGATTGGCCTTTTATCGCCAAGAATAGTGCAATTTGTCTATTTGTTACTTTTTTATTTTTGCATTTCATGGCTATTTTTCGCGATAAAATTACCACGTATGCTACTTTATCTAGATTAGAACTTGATGCTTTACATGCTAGGATCAGACCGCATTTCTTTTACAATAGTTTAAATACGATTGCAGAACTTACACAACAAGACTCAGACTCCGCTGAGCAAGCAGTATTAACGCTCGCAAATTTATCGCAATGGGCTATGCATCCTAATAAACTAGTTCCGCTTACTGAAGAACTTGCATTATCAAAGAAGTATATTGAACTTGAGCGGTGGCGTTTTGGTAATAAAATGTCAGTAGATTGGTCTCTTCCGGCTACTATACCCGATATTTTGGTGCCAGTTTTAACAGTTCAACCCTTAGTTGAAAATGCAATAAATTATGGTGTTGAAGGACTTATCGCCGGCGGTGAAATAAGCATTTCAGTTGAAGCATTCGACCATGCTGTAAAAATTACCATCAGTAATACGATAGGTACTGATGTTTCCAAACATAAAGGGCAAGGTATGGCACAACGCAATATAAAAGAACGCCTTGTTTTGCATTACGGTCCAGAGGCAAAGCTCGAAATAAAACAAGCAAATAAGTGTTATTTTGCCTCTCTAACTCTTCCTCTACAGGTGAAGCTGTGAAGTATTTAATTGCAGATGATGAACCACTAGCGCGACAAAGAGCCAAAAGGCTAATGGGTAATCTTTCTGGCTTTGATTGCTGCGGTATGGCGGAGCATGGAGCGCAAGTGTTAGAGCTTGTGAATCAAGAAAACCCGGATGTACTATTGCTTGATATTGATATGCCAGGGTTGAGTGGTTTAGAGGTGGCTCAGCGCTTAAGTCATTCGAATCACAATATTAAGATTGTTTTTGTAACGGCTCATCCTGAATTTGCATTAGATGCGTTTCACGTGTTTGCATCAGGCTTTCTGGTAAAGCCTGTACAGTTTGAACAGTTAGAAGCTGTTATGTCTCGATTTTATTCTCCGAAAATCCAATATCAACTGGCAGGACAAACCCGTTCGGTGGATGTTGCTCAGATAATGGTTGCCAAAGCGGAAGATAAGTACACCCATATTTGGTTTGAAGGAGGAGAGGCAGTTATTGATGAAAGTCTTAAAAGCTTACTAGCGACTTATCCTCAAGCGTTTATTCAGATACATCGAAATACATTAGTACGGCGCAATGCAATTGAATCCTTGAGATCATCATCATCTGGGTTGTTACTAAAATTAAAAGGATTTTCTGAGCTTTTACCTGTAAGCCGACGCGCAGCAAAAGACCTTAAAGGCCTCATCTAACGGTTGTTAACCTGTCATGTTCCTTTGCGGTTTTTAGTATCAGCCAAGATTAAATACACTTCCTCCCTCGTTTTATAGTCGCCTGCTTCATAGGCAATCCGTTCATCTGAGATTTTGACCGTTCAGAGAATTGGTTATTGAGTTATATTTAGAATATTTTATTCTTAGCATAGCAAAGATTTTCACCTGAGGTTTTTTAATGGCCCCCTCTTACAGCCGTCAAAATGGTTTTACGCTATTGGAAGTACTCATTGCATTTATGGTACTGAGTTTTGGGTTATTGGGCGCGGTAGCGCTGCAAGCAAAAGCCAAACAAGCGAGTTTCGATTCTATGCAGCGAGCGGCAGCCGTCGCGTTAGCAAATGATATTATGCAGAGGATCAGAGTCAATGATTCAGTGCAATTGTCGAGTAATTATAAGTTAACATTCACAAGCCAGACCCCATTAAATGCGCAACGACGTTGTTTTGGTGCGCAGTGTTCGAGTGCAGCAATTGCTGCGCTAGATTTAGAGCAATGGAAATTAGCGATTAGGGCGAGAGAGAATACCGGTACCTTGGATGACACGACGGTGTGTATTAATCCTCAGTCATCGGCAGGGACCCAAGGTCGAGGTTTTGATGTTGAAGTGATTGTGTCATGGCGCGGCAGACAAAAAATGAAGGCAACGGATGAAACTAAAGCGATAAACTGCGGCACAAATGATGATCAACGTCGACTGGTTGTGCTGAATAGCTTTGTTTTTGCGAGGGGGATTTAATGAAAAAGAATGGGTTTTCTCTGCTTGAGTTAATGATATCTATGTTCATTGGGGTATTGATTTTAGGAGGGGTTATTGCCACCTATATTAGTATGAAGGTGACGACTCGGGATACGATGGCGATTGGTGAAATGCAAGAAACGGGTCGCTTAGCTTTGTCTATTTTACAACGAGATATTGAGCAAGTTGGCTTTTGGGGGACTTTTTACGATGAAGGGTTTACCGAAGAAAATGTCGAAAGTGTGTCAAACCCAAACAACGATTGCTTTGGGGGGTTAAATAATGGCAGCTTTCCGGATGAAACGCCGACGAATTTCAGGCCTGTTTACGCAGAGGTTTCAGATGGGTCTAATGTATTAGATTGTATTGCTAGTAGTGTAAAAAGTACTGATGTTATTCAACTAAAATTGTTAGAAGGAAATCCTGTTGTTTTCAATGGAGGGGTAGCTCAGGGGGTTGATAACAATAGATTCTATTTTATCTCAGACCAAGAGCGAGCTGAGTTTGTTTCCGGTGCCAATACCATTAATTTACCGACTGTAAATTCAACGGTTTGGCCATACAGCCATCATGTTTACTTTCTATCAACTGAGACAATAACGATTAATAATATCGAGCGAGACATCCCCACTTTACAACGCTTGCGATTAACTCGAACGGGAATGTATCAAGAAACAGTCATGGAAGGCATTGAAGATTTTCGACTGGTTTTTGGGCTAGATACCAACGGTGATTATCGCGTTGACACGTATCGCAGTACACCAGATATGAGTACATCAAATTGGGAAAATGATGATGGTATTTTAACCGTGCAAATTTATCTGCTTGTAAGAGCGCTAGAGCCGGATCCTGGCTTGAAGTTAAATAGTCGCACCTACACATTAGGCTTTGACGCAGACCGCAGAACGCATACCTTTTCAGATAATTATCGACGCACTGTTTTTTCTACCACCATCAGACTTAATGGGACTATGGCATGGCGAATATAAAGAACCAAAATGGCATTGTATTGGTAACCGCGATGATCATGATTGTTGCAGTGACGGCAGTGGCTGTGACCTTAATGAGCAGTAGCAGCATTGATTTAAAAATTACCAATGCAGCACAAGAGCGAGAACAAGCTGAGAACTTACTGGTTGGAGAGGTACAGAGGGTTATTCTAGAAGAGGGGAATCGCAATAGTCAGAGTCGTTTCTTGATGTCAGTTAATCAACTTGAATTAGCCGAGAATAATACATTTGATGGGATGCATGGCACGGATAATGTCATGCGAGGCTTAAATAACGGCCCAAAAGAATTGGACTGCCCTCGGTCATTTAAATATACCAAAGGCATTGTTTGTAACTTAACTGAGATCAGCACGACAGTAGAATATGGTACACGAGCAAAGCATCGGCTTACAGTTGTGGTGGGTGTTGGCCAGCAGATGATCAGTGCGAGCGCGGGGAAATAATATGAAAAATATGATGCTAATTTTATTGCTTGGCTGCGTGGCAACATTTCAATCAATAGCCGAAGATATAGAGCTTTACGTAAAACATAATATAGAGGTAGATGAAAAGCCTCGGGTGATGATTATTTTTGATACCTCAGGTAGCATGGCGTTTTCAAGCCAAACAGGTCGCAGTTGTGGTTATGACTATTATCGCGGTCGATATAATTTATGCTCGGATAGTCGCCTAGGTGTGGCCAAAAGTGCAATTACAGACTTAGTCAACGATAATTCGGATATTGAATTTGGCCTAATGCGCTTTAATGGGGGAAGCGGTGGGTATGTTTTAGCTGGTATAGGTTCCAGTCAATCAACGATTAAGTCACAAATCGGTAATTTAGTTGCTAATGGCTCTACGCCTTTAAGTGAGACATTGTGGGAAGCGTATTTATATCTAACGGGTGATAAACGAGACTACTCTGTGAATGTTGGGGGACGAGACACTAGTATTGAAAATGGGGATAGCTATATCTCACCATTTCATCGAAATGCAGGGGATCCTGAACGGTGTGATAACTCCGTTAATATTATTGTGATGACAGATGGTGACCCCTCAGGAGATACGGGTAGAAATGAAAGTATTAAAAACTTGTATCGTGCTAACTTTGGAGTTGCGGCGCCGATTAGTAATAATTATATGCCAGCCTTAGCTCGGTCAATTCATGGTAACGGTGATGACTTTGATATTTACGATGGTGATGAAACTAATAATCATAAAGGGCGAGTATATACCATTGGTTTCGGTACGGGTATGAGCCCTAGCGGTGAGAGTATCCTTGAAGAAACGGCTGAGCTAGGGGGAGGGCAATATTTACAAGCAAATACCTCTTCTCAACTATCAGCGGCATTCGAATCAGTTACAAATAGTATTCGTCAAGAAGCAGACAGCTTTGCATTGCCTGTTGCTGCAAATACAGGTAATCAAACCAAAAGCAGCGACTCTTTGTATTACACGATGTTTTTACCTGAGACTCATACACGGTGGAAAGGCAATTTAAAAAAACTCAAAGTGCAGGATAATAAATTGTTAGTTGATATGGCGGGAAAAGCAGCAATCGATAGTGATGGGAAAATAGATCAAAATGCGACAACATTCTGGTCTGAGCCTGGTTCAAAAGATGGCAATGCGGTTGATAAAGGCGGTGTAAATTATCAATTGAGTCGACAAAATACCCGTAAAATTTACTCTGATTTTGGTGATGCAGCATTACATGACTTTACATATGCGGAAGCGCTTCGCCAGTATGGCAATGATATTGATACATTTGCAGACAAAATGAATGCATCTTCAACGGAGTTGTCTAGCATCATGCAGTGGGCGACAGGTATTGATGTTGATGATGAAGATAATGACGGCAATGATAATGAGCGTCGAGAGACGATTTTTGGTGACCCATTACACTCTAAAGTGGTATCTATTAACTATGGTACAGAGGCGAACCCAAATATCCGACTTTTGATTGGCACCAACGCCGGCTTTTTGCACATGTTTAAAGATGAAGGCAATACTATGACCGAAAGCTGGGCCTTCATTCCGGAAAGCTTGCTACCTGTGCTTAAAGCGCAAAAAAATAATCAAGAAGACACCAAGTTATATGGAGTAGATGGGCAATCTACACTTTATCATGATGATAGAGATGGTGATAACCTCGTGTCATCCGGAGACAAAGTTTGGCTGTTTTTTGGTCTTCGTCGTGGTGGTAATCAATATTATGCTTTAGATATTACCAACCCTGACTCGCCAAAGGTTATGTGGGGTGGGCCAATCACGGGTGGAACAGGTGACTTTGCAAAGCTCGGTCAGACATGGGCCAAGCCTCTAGTCACACATATAGAAAATCAAGGTGATGATCCTGTTGTGATATTTACTGCAGGATACGATACCAATAAAGATAATGTTTCCAAGAGTAATGATTCCATTGGGGAGGGGCTCTTTATTGTTAAAGCTGAAACAGGGGAGCTAATTTGGGCGTTAACACGTGATAATGGTTTTAAAGGTCGCCATAGCATCGTGGGTGGGGTTGCTGCGTTAGACTCAAACTACGATGGCTTTGATGATCGTTTATACATGGCAGATACCGGCGGTGGTGTATGGCGAGTAGATATGCCAGGTGCTGAGCCAAGGGACTCAGATAAGCCGTGGACGCATTTTAGATTGGCTCTGCTTGCAGGAAACGCTGTATCAAATGATAGACGTTTTTATCATGCCCCTGTAGTCGCGAGAACCTATTTTAGTAAGGTTTCAGTTACAGAAACCAGCAATGGTGACCTCAAAACACGAAAAGATACACCTTATGAAGCCATCTTAGTTGGTTCAGGTAATCGAACTCGCCCATCATCAACAGGCACCGTTGATTTCTTATTCATGATAAGAGATGAAAACTCAGTGACGAAATCTTTTGAGGGGGATGATATTCCGGAGGCGATTAAAGTGAAGGATTTATTAAATGTCACAAATGACCCTTTCTCGAAGCGGCTGAATAATTATGAACGATTTACCGATTTAGAAGGGACATTAGGTACATTCCATGGTTGGAAATACCGCTTGGGCTCATCTGAAAAGTCATTGTCAGAAGCTTCGGTTGCCGGGGGCGTGGCTTACTTTACATCGTTTACACCTCCAGCCACAGCAACAAAGTGTGAAGTAGAAGCAGGTGCAGGAAAACTTTATGCATTTCACTTACATTACGGTACCAAAGTTTATAATAATGTGAGTTTTGATACTCAAACGGACGTACCCGAGGCTCCTCAGCCTTACTTTACCTGTGAAAAACCGACAGGGGTTTCAAGCTCAGATTCAAACTATTGCAGAGCCGTAGTGAGAATGATAGGGCCAGCCATTGCCTCAGGTGATGATAGTGAAGACTTTGGGCCAGCATCGGGAGTGCCGTTTATTACACCTGAAGTGAAGGGGGATGGCGCGCCGATCACCATCGATGGCAAGGTCGTGTTAACAGCCGCACCATTGAATTTTGGTTTGCAAACACAGCAATTATATATTTATAAAAGGGAAGAACATGATGAGAAATAGCGCAAAATGGCAACAAGGTTTTACCTTGATAGAAGTATTGATTGTGGTTGCGATTATCGGGATTTTGGTAGCAATTGCCATTCCTAACTATGAACGCTATGCAAAAAGAGCTGCTCGTGCCGACGCTATGGTGATTTTATTGGACGCAGCGAATAAACAAGAACAGTTCTTTGTTGATAACCGGCAGTATACAACAGACTTAGAAGACATAGGTGTACCTGCTGTTAGTGAAAATGGTTACTTCTCTATTGCGGCGACAGTCAATAATAGTACGTTCATTATTACTGCAACCGCAGAAGGGGGCCCTGTCAGTTCTGATTCAGTATGTACAACATTGACAATAAACGAGCTAGGGCTGAAAGGGAATACCGGCTCGGGCTCCGCAGATGAGTGTTGGGAACGATAAATTAGTCATTTGCATTTATCGGTTGCTCTTAATCTAGAGCGGCCAGCCAAGCTCAAAGTCAGCTCAAGTCCGACTTGCTTGCCTGACTTTCTTTCGATGCAGTATACAAATGTGCCGTTTGTGAAGCCTTTTATACTGCCATTAGGTTTAAAAACAATAGCGCGGCGTGGGTATGTGAAGTTATGGGGATGCTTAATAGCATCAATAATAATAAGTCGTTTGTCATTTTGACCAAATATACGTAACTCTTGATTATCGATGAAAACGGTAAGCGGTTTATGCCACTGTTTCGGTTGGCATTTGTTATTGATGAGAGGGCATACCGTGATATTTTTATCTAAGATCATGGCCTGACTTCGTGCGAACGTGAGTGTTTTTTTCACTAGACGCAAGTGCTGTTCGGGTAGATGGTTAGATAATATCTCTGAGTAACTGGCCAAAGAAAGTAGGGATAAAATACTCATAATAGCCACTGTTATCAGCATCTCTATCATGGTAAACGCATAACTATTTTGTCTCTTTAAGGTATCCATCCATGGATCTCCATATCGCTTTTTGTGACACACCAATATTCCTAAAACCCATTTAAGTAAATTAAATGGTGTATTGGTGGTGTAAAAAATTATTCATGCTGACTAATTACATATCGATGTTTTCCGGTTACTAAGGTATTTATTTGCCGTAAAATTTGATCATTCTTTTAATGTAATTGATATAACTTTAGTAAAAAGCGAGAAGACGTCAATGTAGTTCATGCTCACACTACACACGTTAGGCCACAATTTATTTCTTATTGCGTTAAGAACAGTTTTGGTCAACATCACCGGTGTAAAAAGCATTACCCGATACAGCCAATGTGAGTTCTTTGCTCTTTTTGTCACCACCTGATGGGCAATAAATAAATCTACCAGTGGCAGATGTTACTCTGCCACTACTATCAAAGCGAATTCTGCGTGAGCCATTAAATGTTAATTTATCACCGTTAGGTAATAAATCCATAGCACGTAATAAAGTATCATTGTTGTCATAAGCACCGCTATTATCGGCGTCAATAAACACGATAACATTGTTAGTTGACCAGTTATTTTCACACGACATATTACTACGGGCCGCCAGCTTCGAAGGATTAACAGGGCAAGCGATGACAATTTCATCACTGGTTGTTGCCTTTGCTCTGGCAAATGAGATCGTTCTTTTTAAGTCGAGTAAAAATGCTTCTGAACGATTGTTTTGTGCTAAGTTGTTGCTACCAGATAAGGCGAGAGCGGCGAGTATGCCCAAGATAGCAATTGCGATCAATAATTCTATTAAGGTGAAGCCACGTATATTTCTCATTGTATACTCCAAGGCTAAAGAGCGAGGTTCATACTTTAGTTTTACTCATTATGACGTTGTTTTTTGTTGAGATCCAATCTCTTTGTTTGCTAACGGTTTTAGGATTGACTAAAATCGACACACTGCCAATGGAAAACTAAAGAATCATGAAGAAAATAGAAGCAATTATAAAGCCATTTAAGTTAGATGATGTGAGAGAAGCGTTATCCGATATCAGTATTACCGGTATGACCGTGTGTGAAGTAAAGGGGTTTGGTCGTCAAAAAGGTCACACAGAGTTGTACCGTGGTGCAGAGTATATGGTTGATTTTCTGCCTAAAGTTAAGCTCGATATTGTATTAGCAGATGAAGATGTCGATAGGGCTATTGATGTTATTCTTAAGACGGCGCAAACAGGTAAAATAGGTGATGGCAAAATATTTGTCACGGATGTTGAGCGCGTTGTACGTATTCGTACAGGTGAAGAAGATGAAGAAGCGATTTAAATGAGATTGGTTCTAAACTAAAAAGCCGCATGAATATTGCGGCTTTTTGTTATTCAAAAAGTATTTAGCGCTTATTTAGAGCTCTAGTTTGCTTAGCATGCTCACTTAAATCACTTAACCCAAGTTTGTCATAGCTTTTTTCCATGATCATAAGGGCTTCATTGAGGTAGCTACTTTGAGAGTAATGCTCAACAACATATTTTCCTCGGTTAGCTGCCGCAAGGAACGCTTCACGTTCGAAGTAATATTCAGCTACTTTTATTTCGTATCGGGCCATTCTATTTAACAACCAACCTAGACGCTTCTTCGCTTCTGGTATATAAGGGCTGCTCGGATAGCTTTTTACGAGTGTAGATAAGTCTTGAAAAGCGACTCGTGTGCGACTTGCATCGCGGTCAGCTCGGTCAACACCAAAGTATTCCTGAAACGCATTTTTATCCGCCTTAATATTGACCAAGCCACGCATGTAATACATGTAGTCTAAGTTTTTATGGTTTGGGTTTAAGCGAATAAAGCGGTCGATAGTGGCAAGCGCCTGTTCTGTATTGCCTGTTTGATAGTGTGCAAACACTAAATCCATCTGTACTTGGCGAGAATAAGGGCCAAATGGGTAGCGAGAGTTGATAGCACTTAATAGTTCAATGGCTCTAGCATAAAGTCCGGAGTCTAATGTTTGTTTTGCGTCATCATATAATGCTTGCGCTGATTTATTTGGTACGCGTTCGATATCTTCTTGTTCTGGTGCGGACGAACATGCCGCTAATCCTAAAAATGAGGCGCTTACTACGATAGCAAAGGCGCGCTTCCCTAAGTTCATTATCATTTTATTTTACTACCTTTGTTGTCTTCGGCTAGGCCAAGTGGGCAAAACCGAGTAAACTATGCAATTATGCGATTCTAACCCAGTCGAGCAAAGCTTGCACTGGTAATTTAGGTAAAGTTACAGATGTCAGAGCAAATTTCTCTTCAAGCTGAAGTCCCTACTGAGCTAGGTGGTAAACGTCTAGACCAAATTTTGGCGCAATTGTTCCCCGATTTTTCACGTTCAAGAATAAAAACGTGGATTTTGGATGATAAAATCACCGTTGATGGTGAAGTATTTAATACGCCTAGAGAAAAGTTACTAGGTGGTGAAGTGGTGGCTATTGAAACGCTTATTGAAGCACCTCGTGAATATGAGGCACAAGATATCCCGTTAAATATTGTTTATGAAGACGATGATATTTTAGTGATCAATAAATCGATGGGCTTAGTTGTGCATCCTGGCGCGGGCAACCCTGATGGGACTGTATTAAATGCATTACTGCATCATCACCCTGATATTATTAATGTGCCTCGTGCAGGTATTGTGCATCGTCTAGATAAAGATACGACAGGCTTGATGGTGGTAGCAAAAACGATTCAAGCACAAACTCATTTGGTAAAGAACTTACAGGCACGCGAAAACTTTACGCGTGAATATGAAGCTTTATGTAATGGCACAATGACCGCGGGTGGCATGGTTGAAAAGCCGATAGGTCGTCACGCAACCAAGCGTACACATATGGCTATTCATGAAATGGGCAAGCCTGCAATCACGCATTACCGTGTTGCTGAGAAGTTTAGAGCGCACACGCGTTTACGTTTACGATTAGAAACGGGTCGTACTCACCAAATTCGTGTTCACATGGCGCATTTAAACCATCCTCTCATTGGTGATCAACTTTACGGAGGACGACCACGCCCACCACGTAATGCCACACCTGAGTTATTTGCTCAACTAAGAGACTTCAAACGCCAAGCACTGCATGCGATCAAATTGAGTATTGCTCACCCAATTACAGGTGAAATTATGACATGGGAAGCGCCTATTCCTGATGACATGCAAATAGTCACTGAAGCGTTACGCGCAGATACAAAAGAAAATCCCGATTTGGCATTGTAGTTTTTGCTGTGATCCTTCCTAATTGGCCTATTCAAGATAAAGTTGGTGCATTATCAACCACACGATGTGGTGGTGCATCGACTGGGCCATTCCTAAGTTTTAACCTAGGGTATCATGTGGGTGACGTACACGACATCGTTGTGAAAAATCATCAAGCGCTTAGTGCTTATCTACCTGCTAAAGCCATTTGGCTTGAACAAATACACGGTAACTGTGTATTTGTCGTAAATGGAAAAAAGTCAGTTACGCCATGGCCGCAAGCCGATGCTTTGTATACTAACGCTCGTTTGCAGCCGCTTGCCATTATGACTGCTGATTGTTTACCCATATTAATAGCGAGCAAATGCGGTGGAGAAGTTGCTGCCGTGCATGGCGGGTGGCGACCTTTGGCTGCCGGTATATTGGCGAATACGTTAGCGAATTTTCATTGTAACTCGAGTGATATTTTTGCTTGGTTGGGTCCTGCAATCGGTCCTAATGCGTTTGAGGTTGGCCCTGAAGTGGTTGCGCAGTTTTGTGATTTAGATAGCGCACATTGTAGCGATTTTGTTGAACAAAATACGGGTAAATATTTGGCCGATATATTCGCGATTGCGACTCGTCAGTTAGCCGAATTAGGCGTGACTAAGGTGTATACTGATAAACTATGTACAGTCACTGACTCTCAACGTTTTTTCTCTTATCGACGCGATGGTCAAACAGGTCGCATGGCCAGTGTGATCTGGCGCAATTAATCCAAAGAGTTTTCAGCTTTTTGACTTGAAGATTTCACAAATCATACCCATTTAATAACAAGTTATAGTTATAAATAGGTATATACCTTATGCGTTTGGACCGATTTACCAGTAAATTTCAAGCAGCACTTTCTGATGCCCAATCATTAGCTTTGGGCCGAGACCATCAATTTATTGAACCTGTGCATTTAATGTATGCTTTGTTGCAGCAAACAGGCTCAAGTGTCCGCGCACTGCTAGCGCAAGCTGGGATTAGTGCTGATGAGCTGAATACTAAGTTATCTCAAGCCATAGAGAAAGTATTTAAAGTTGAAGGTATTGGTGGAGACGTTCAGTTATCACATAATTTAATTGGTTTGATCAACTTATGTGATAAGTACGCACAAAAGCGTAAAGATAAATATATTTCAAGCGAACTATTTGTTTTTTCAGCGTGCGAAGACAAAGCTGACTTAGGCGAGATTTTCAAGGCACTGAATATTACTCAACCTAAAATCGAGGCGGCGATAAAAGCCATTCGAGGTGGTCAAAAGGTTGATAATCCAAATGCAGAAGAAACACGTCAAGCGCTTGAAAAGTACACTGTTGACTTAACTGAGCGTGCCGAGCAAGGGAAGCTAGATCCCGTCATCGGCAGAGACGATGAGATTCGTCGTACGATTCAGGTTTTACAACGAAGAACTAAAAATAACCCCGTTTTAATTGGTGAGCCAGGGGTCGGTAAAACAGCCATTGTTGAAGGGCTGGCACAACGAATTATCAATGGCGAGGTCCCTGAAGGATTGAAGAATAAACGTGTTCTTTCGCTTGACCTAGGAGCATTGGTAGCAGGGGCAAAGTACCGAGGTGAGTTTGAAGAACGTTTGAAATCTGTTCTAAACGAGCTATCCAAGGAAGAAGGCCAAGTTATTTTATTTATTGATGAAATACATACGATGGTTGGCGCTGGAAAAACAGACGGTGCAATGGATGCAGGCAATATGCTAAAACCCGCTTTGGCGCGTGGAGAACTGCACTGTGTGGGAGCAACCACACTTGATGAATATCGACAATATATTGAAAAAGATGCCGCATTGGAGCGCCGTTTTCAGAAAGTATTTGTCAGTGAGCCAAATGTGGAAGACACCATCGCAATATTGCGAGGGTTAAAAGAGCGGTACGAGTTACATCATTCTGTTGATATCACCGACCCAGCAATTGTTGCAGCGGCCAACTTGTCACATCGTTATATTTCTGATCGCCAATTGCCAGATAAAGCAATTGATTTGATTGATGAGGCTGGGAGCTCTATACGCCTACAAATTGACTCAAAGCCTGAACAGTTGGATAAGTTGGAGCGTCGGATCATTCAGCTCAAACTCGAAGATAATGCATTGGCTAAAGAAAAAGATGAAGCGAGCCAAAAGCGTCGTTCACAGATGCAAGCATTAATATCTGAATTGGAAGGGGAGTATCGAGAATTAGATGAAGTTTGGAATGCTGAAAAGGCATCATTGCAGGGTACACAAGTCATTAAGGCTGAGTTGGAACAAAGCCGCTTAGATTTAGAAGTTGCCAGACGGGCAAGTGACTTGCAGCGCATGTCAGAATTGCAATACGGCCGAATCCCCGAATTAGAACGCAAACTTGACTTAGCATCACAAGCGGAAATGCAAGAAATGAACTTGCTTAAAAATCAAGTCGGTGAAGATGAAATCGCGGAAATATTATCGCGTTGGACAGGGATCCCCGTGGCAAAAATGCTACAAGGTGAACGAGAAAAACTACTCGCAATGGAAGATGAGTTACACGACAAAGTAATTGGTCAAGATGAAGCCGTTCATGCGGTCTCCAATGCGATTCGTCGCTCTAGGGCTGGATTGGCCGATCCTAATCGACCTATTGGTTCATTTTTATTTTTAGGACCAACAGGCGTTGGTAAAACGGAGCTGACCAAAGCATTGGCACACTTTATGTTCGATACTGAAGATGCCATGGTCCGAATAGATATGTCAGAATTTATGGAGAAGCACTCGGTGGCACGACTCGTCGGAGCGCCTCCTGGGTACGTAGGGTATGAAGAAGGCGGATATTTAACTGAGGCGGTAAGACGTCGTCCATATTCAGTTGTATTGCTCGATGAAGTGGAAAAAGCACATCCAGACGTATTTAATATATTGCTGCAAGTATTAGACGATGGTCGATTGACTGACGGCCAAGGTCGTACGGTGGATTTTAAGAATACCGTGATCATCATGACCTCAAATTTAGGCTCAGATATTGTTCAGGAGCAAGCAAGTAACAATGATTATGTGGGTCTAAAAAAACGGGTCATGAATGAACTAGCAACGCAATTTAGACCTGAATTTATTAATAGAATCGACGAAACGGTGGTGTTTCATCCATTGATCACAGAGCACATAAAGAAAATAGCGTCAATACAGCTCACTAAACTGACTGCAAGGTTACATGAAAAAGGTTTCCAGTTTGATTTGACCAAAGATGCTTTGGAAAAAATTGCCCAAAGTGGTTTCGATCCCGTATTTGGCGCTCGCCCTTTAAAACGGGCTATTCAACAGTATATTGAAAATCCATTAGCACAAAGGTTGTTATCTGGTGAGTTTGTCAGTGGCGATAGTATTGTGGTTGATGTTCAAGATGAAGAAATTGTTTTTCTAAAATAAGCAACTCTAGGTTTTCTCTAACGTGTTGAGTGGCGTAATAATATAATGTTATTACGCCACTTGTGATGTAGAAAGTTGTTACGTCCTTATACCTTAAATGTTAGGAGCATACCATTGACCTTCTCTGCGCTATTAACCAGTTTTGCGGCATCTTCAGCGACTTTATAGCTTAACTGTAAATTCTCTTCACCATGATTGCTGATGGTATTTATATTGGTATTAATGTCAGTACTCACAGCTTGTTGTTGCTCAGCCGCCGCGGAAATTTCTAGCGCAGAATTGGCAATGTCAGTTATTTGGTTATAAATAGTTTCAAGCGCTTCTTGGCTTGCTTGGCTCGCTTGTACACAGTTGTCAGCCCTGTTTTTGGTCGACTGCATGACTTTTGACCAGTTGTGTAATGTATCTTGGATTTCTTTAATCGAGTTATAAATATGGCTGGTAGCATTTTGTGTACGTGATGAAAGTGCGCGTACTTCATCTGCAACAACAGCAAATCCTCGGCCATGTTCGCCTGCGCGCGCGGCTTCAATGGCTGCATTTAATGCGAGTAAATTTGTTTGTTCAGCAATTCCTTCGATTTCGGTCATGACTTGGCCAATTTTATCAGCTTCATTTGCGAGTGTAGTTGCTGTTTGCGCTGCTTCATCAACTTGGTTGGCCAAAGAGCTAACCATACTGGCATTATCAGTCATGGTTGCTTTGATATCATTGCAATGTGCTTGAGTTGTATCGACCTTTGTGGCAGTTTCACTTGTACTGTGAGATATTTCGCCAATTGTTACACTCATTTGAGACATTGCGGTGGCCATTGAACTTAGCCGTTGGCTTTGTGCTTTTATTCCTTGCTCGGTATGACTGGATTTTTCATCTAAGCTGGTGGCAATACCCTTAAAGGTAATGGTGGAATCTTGCATTCGACCCAGCACAGTGCGTAACTTGGCCTGCAGCATACCTTGGTTGTATTTTGCAATGCAAAAAGGGGCATGCCCATCGTAAATATACCGAGAGACAGAATCAAATTCAGCACGCTGTTTGGCCAATTGGGCGGGTGTAACTATAAGCTCATCGTAGTTTATAAAAAGCAATGATAAGAGTAGTACACTGGTAATGATTGCGCTAAGCCACCCAGCTTGTAAGGTAAGCAAAATAAGGCTCGATAAAATCGCAATTATACTGATAGTTTGTCGCACTCCGATGTTTTCACGCCAATGCCATACCTGTTTACCCGCATTGATGGCCGTGTATAAGCGTTGTGCCCGTTGCTTTAATTGCTCAGAAGGTTTGACGCGCACAGATTGATAGCCGACCAATTGGCCTCGTTCAAAAATCGGAGTGACAAAAGCATCGACCCAATAATAGCGACCATCTTTACAACGATTTTTTACGACTCCCCGCCATGAATGCCCCTCTTTAAGTTTTTCCCACAGCTCTTTAAATGCTGCTTTGGGCATATCCGGGTGGCGCACTATGTTATGATTTTTCCCTACGAGTTCATTCTCAGAAAACCCAGAGATAGCGCAAAAAGCTTCATTTGCGTACGTTGTTACGCCTCTTAAATCTGTTGTTGATACGAGTTGCTGAGAGTCGTCAAATGTGACCTCTTCATTCGTGATTGATTGCCCTCGACGCATGTTTTTCTCCATAGGGAATACACAGAAATTATGTTAGATTATAGTCAGTTATAACAATAGGTAAAAGTTAGGAATAACAATGAATGAGACAACCCAAACCTATGGCGTATACCAATTTGGTAACGCAGATGCTTTAACCAATATTTCACAGACTCTATCACATCTTGATGCGGAAGATGTTCGAATTAAGGTGATCAGCAGCAGTGTTAATCCAATTGACGTAAAAACGCGGATGGGATTAGGCTTTGTGGCTAAAAATAAAGCATCTGAGGCGTTCATGGCTTTAGGGTATGATGTATTTGGTGTGGTTGAGAACGTTGGTAAAAATGTCTCTGACGTTCAGGTTGGCCAACACATTATTGCTATGGCAGGGTTTGCTCATTCGCCTGGGTGTTATTCGACTCATGTTCATGCCAATCAAAGTGAGTTAATTGTTGTTGGTGCGCAAGAAAACCCACGGATTGCCGGTCTATGTTTGGCAGGTTTGACTGCGTGGCAGGCATTACAGAAACTTATGCATCATAAAGACAAGCCATTGTTTATTAATGCGTCAACGGGTGGCGTAGGACACTTAGCGATTCAAATTGCGAAAATGCTAGACTTTGATGTTGTGGCGCTGAGCGCTCGAGCTTCTCATCAGTTATTACAGGCGCTTTATGTACGTGTTATGAGTTACGACACGTTTTATGACAGTGCGCAGCATAACTGCTCCTTGCTCGATTTAGTCGGCGGCGAATGTGGTTTGCAATTACTAGAGCATATAAAGAAGGGCAATTCAGTTGTAACGGTACCTACTTTGTCAAAGGATGTGATGTGCACTAAAGCAGAGAGTCTTGGTATTAACGCAAGTGGTCTTGTTGTTAGCGCTAATAGAGCGGACTTAAAAGCGCTATATAGTGCATATCAAACAGGAGAGATTCGAGTGCATGAAGATAAAACATTTTGCTTAGACGATATATCTGGGGCCCATAGTTATATGGAGCAAGGTAACTATTGCGGAAAAATTATAATTACCGCTTGAGTATTTACACAATTGACCCCATTGAGATGACATTGCCCGTATTGGCTTGAGGATACTTTTTTGATTACTACAGAACTTAAAACACGATTAGACACTTTATCTCAGCCTAAGCATAAGCATGCAATTAAAGGCATAAAACGAGGCATTGAGCGCGAGGCGCTAAGAATTAAAGCAAGTGGCAAAATAGCTCAAACTTCGCATCCAGAGGGAGCGGGTCACCCGCTAACGCATAATAGTATTACGACAGATTTCTCTGAATCATTACTCGAGTTTATTACACCTGCTGGCGAAAATGCAGAAGAGACGTTGGCACAACTTTGCGACTTGCAAAAGTTCACCTTAGAGCATATGGGCGATGAACTGTTGTGGCCGATGAGTATGCCGTGTTTTATTAACGATGAAAGTGACATAGCCTTGGCGCAATTCGGCAACTCTAATATTGGCCGTATGAAAACATTGTATCGCGAAGGGTTAAAAAATCGCTACGGTAGTGTGATGCAAGCCATTGCTGGTGTGCATTTTAATATGTCGTTTCCAGACTCATTATGGCAAAGCTTACAAGAGCTCCATGATGACAAGCAGCCCAAACAAGCATTTATTTCGGAACAGTACCTTGGTTTGATCCGCAACTTTAAGCGAGAAATGTGGCTTGTGAGCTATTTATTTGGTGCATCGCCTTCTTTGTGTCGCTCTTTCTTACAAGGTAATGACAGTGCTTTACCATTTGAAAAAATTGGTAAAGGTACGTTATATCTTGAACATGGCACGGCATTGCGCCTTGGCGATCTGGGTTATACGAACAGTGCCCAATCGTCATTGAAAGTGACGTATAACAATTTAGATGAGTATATTGCGGGTTTGCGTTCAGCAATTCATTGTCACTCAGACTTATACGGTGAGTTAACTGATTACAAAAGTGATAACCCAAAACAGTTAAATAAAAATATTTTGCAAATAGAGAATGAATTTTACTCACCTGTTAGGCCAAAGCGCAACAGCAAAAGTGGTGAAACACCTTCTCAAGCATTAGCGAAAGGTGGAATTGAGTACATTGAGATCAGAGCGCTTGATGTTAACCCTTTTGCTGATACCGGTATTGATATTGAGCAGATCCGATTTTTAGATGTATTTTTGACGTATTGCTTATTGAAATCATCACCAGAAATGGATTGGGATGAACAGCAACTAACGCAGGTCAATTTACAAAATGTGGTGAATCAAGGTAGAAATCCAGATTTGGCGTTAAAACAAGCATCGCACACAGTGAACATTACTAAATGGGCGACGCAAATATTTACGGATCTTGCGGCGGTTGCAAAGTACATGGACAGCGCGTGCGACACGTTAGATTACTCTAATACAATTGCAAAGTTGAGTGCTTGGGTGACAGATAGTTCGCTTACGTATTCAGGTAGATTAATTGGGTTATTGAAAAGCGAACAGCAAGATGCTGGTGTGATGGCGCTGTCGCTTGCACACACATATAAAGCAGCGTCAAAGCAGCAGTCGTATAGTGTTTATAACGAACAAATGCTGCTCAATGAGGCCGCTAAATCTAAAGAAAAAGAGCAAGCAGTCAGCAACGATGACCGGTTGTCTTTTAGCGCTTTTTTAGATGATTATTTTGCTAAAGCGTAGGCAAAAAAAAGCGTAGCTCAAAAGGCTACGCAAATATAAATCAGGGATGAAACAATGCTAAACTACTGCATTCACAAGGTATGACTCAGCCCTTTCAAAAAAGTTCCAAATTAAAATAAATTTATTCATTTTTCGCATAGCCTAGTATTTATTATCAGCAATTATTGTGAAATCAGCTTTAATGTGTTTTCTCTTCCATAGTTTTACTATGAGATAAACCACAACCGCCAGAGTAATTGAGCTTGGCGGATACTTTTCCAGGTTCAACTTTGTATTTAACTCGCTGAACGCTAGAAAAATGACTGACTTTGCCATAGCGGTTATTGCCGTCGAAATTATAAAGGGTGTATTCTGACTAAACGGGTTCATAATCGTCTCTAATATCTGGCACAGTCACTCGGTATGCAGCGTTACCAGATATAGCAATGCGCTCCTGCAGTGCTCGCCAAGTTCTATTTTCCGGCAAGCTAATAGATGCGGTTTGTATGATAATACCATTAGAGTGTGTTGACTGGTTGCCGTAGTTACCAAGGCCGCCAATCGCCACTAACTTGTCTCTTAACTGGGGGTTTTTGAGTACCGCATTGTGTTGCCACTAACCTTGGACTGTCCTGCCATTGGTCGTGATAGAACCTCCGTTTTCAGCATCTATAATCGCGTCATATCGTTCATTACTTTAATAAGTATTGCCGATAGATAAATCGTTCAAAACGACTCCATATTACCCATTTGCCGTTGATCCCTTTATTAGAACCTGTGATATCAAGTTGTGTGTAATGAGAGCGATATGAGACTAAGGGTATATCAATGGCGACGCCTTGCGGTTGCGAATTGGTTTGCTACAAGGTTCGGTTATGTGATTCAACACTATAAGCCCCGTGATTAAACTGATATTAGAAGAGGTTACTCGTTTTGAGTGCTCTCTTTTTTCGCCAGTCACTTTAATTTTTGCGGATATGAATCTCTTACATGGTGAAATCGAGGGTGCTTTCAATATTGAATGTACCAGCAGGAATATACACACTTTTATTGTTTTGTATTGCAAAGTTAGTGGCCGATTGTATTGCATGACTATCGTCAATGATATCATTTGCAATAGCACTAAAAGGCGCGTCAGTAATCGATATCGTGCTGGTATCAACGGCGAGTGCATTAAGCGAGGTGATACCTAATGCAAATAAGACTATGCTTTTTTTCATCTCTATTCCTTTAATGTAATACGATGTATTTTTCAAGCGTATTTTGCCTGCTTTTTCAGGTACAATCAATTTATAGGCCCAGAACTATTGACTAGAGAAAAGGGTATTGATTGTGTTTGATGTAGTGTATTTTATGTAGATAAATGATGCTGAATTTAATATTGGAAGTAAGGTGAAGGGAAACGTAGCAGCAAAAAAAACGCAGCTATAGAAGCTGCGTAAATTGAAATTCAGGGATGAAACAATGCTAAATAACTGCATTCATAAGTTATGACTCACCAGAATTGCAAAAGTTCAATAGGTTTAAAAAAAGATGACAAAAAAACGATTATTTATACCTTTGCTGTTTATATTGGGTGGGTGCGCAACGGCACCACCAAAACAACCTGATGATTTATGTAAGATTTTTCAGGAAAAAGAAGATTGGTATTATGATGCCAGAGACGCACAAGAAAAGTGGGGTGCCCCAAAGCATGTGTTGATGGCAATGATGTATCAGGAAAGCTCATTTAAACATGATGCGGCTCCGCCAATGGAATACTTTTTATGGATCATTCCAACAGGTAGGGCGAGCTCTGCATATGGTTACTCGCAAGCTAAAACAATGACCTGGGCAGATTATATTCGTGAGTCAGGTAACTCAGGTGCAGACCGAGATGATTTCGAAGATGCCATAGATTTTATGGCATGGTTTGTTTATAAAACCCATAAAGTAAATGGTATTTCTAAGTGGGATGCTTACGCACAATATTTAAATTATCACGATGGTTGGGGCGGCTACAAGCGCGGTACTTATCGTAAGAAAAAATGGTTGATGGCAGTGGCGAATAAAGTGAAACACCGTGCGAGTCGCTATGGCGCACAACTGAAACGCTGTGAAGCAGATTTAGATAAGAACTGGTTTGAGCGTTTATTCTTTTAAAAACAGCTTATAAAAACGTAATGTTAAAGCACCAAATTGATGGTTTGGTGCTTTATTTTTGTATGCTTATTTTGTTGCTGTTCGTTGTTGTGGAAATACTTTGACTTGCTTAATCATGTTTTCTTTAATTTCAATAATTTCAATTGGGTAGCCTGCAATACGCATTCCGAGCTGTGTTTGCGGAATATCTTCTAAATACTCTACAATTAAGCCGCTGAGTGTTTTTGGTCCTTCAGTTGGCAACTCCCAAGTCATTTCTTTATTGATATCGCGAATATTAGCGGCACCATCAACCAGTACTGAACCGTCGCTTTGTACGTCTACTTCGTCACTTGTCGCGCGTGTCTGCGTGGTTGTAAAGTCACCAACAACTTCTTCAAGAATATCCTCGAGTGTGACCAACCCTTGAATATCACCATACTCATCAACAACTAAGCCAATTCGCTCTTTGCTTTGTTGAAATTTAAGTAACTGCGTATTTAATGAGGTATTCTCAGGAATATAGTAAATTTCTCTAACGGCACGCAACAATGAAGGCTTATCGAATTGCTCTTTAGTAAGTAGCCTCAGCGCATCTCTGGAGTGAATAAAGCCGACAGCATCGTCGATTTGGTCACGATAAAGCAATACACGGGTGTGTTGTGCATTGGTGAGTTGCTTAGAGATGTCTTTCCAATCGTCATTTATGTCTATTGCGTTAATTTCATTGCGCGGGATCATTATATCCTCAACGGTAACTTGCTCTAAATCAAGAATGGATGTGAGCATATTTTGGTGATTTGAAGGCAGCAACGCACTTGACTCATTCACCACAGTTTTAAGCTCTTCTTTACTTAGGCTATGCTCTTCTATTTGCTGATTTGAGATGCCAAAAATACGCAACATCCCATTGGTTATCCAATTTACCGCGATAACAAAAGGGAAAAGAACTTTAAGTAAACCCTTAAGAATTATTGAACTGGGAAAAGCGACCTTTTCTGGGTAAAGTGCGGCCAATGTTTTTGGCGTTACTTCAGCAAAAATGAGCACCACGAGTGTTAATACAAATGTGGCAATGGCAATACCCATATCACCATATAGGCGAATGCCGATTATTGTGGCAACTTGCGCAGCCGCAATATTAACGAGGTTATTACCGATAAGGATCAGGCCGATGAGCCTATCAGGTCGACGTAGTAACTTACTAACACGTTTCGCTGCTTTGTGATTTTGTTTTTCGAGGTGGCGTAACCGAATACGGTTAATTGACATGATCCCTGTTTCAGAGCTTGAAAAGTAGCCCGAGATCAAAATAAGCAAACCCAATATTATAAATAGGGTGCTTGTAGATATGTCGTCCAACAGAGGAGTCCTTTTTTTCTTACGAAAGCGTATTAAGCGTTAGCTTGGATTGTTAGTCAAGTTAAAACTTACCAAGTATCACTTCTTGAATGAATCTACTGCCGAAATAGGCAAGAGTAACCAGTCCTGAAGCGCTAATAATAGTGAATACGATGGGTTTCCCGCGCCAACCCAAATAGTGATGACCAATTGTAACGGCTGTAAATATCGCCCATGAGAGCAGTGACAATACAGTTTTATGTATAAATTCCTTTGCAAACATTCCTTCAAGAAATATAAAACCAGACAATAAAGCCAAAGTAAGTAGTGCAGTGCCAACTGTAAGTAATTGATATAATTGACGCTCAACCTGCATAAGAGGCGGCAAGTGACTATGCATGATAGCTAAGTCTTTTTGTTTTAAACGTTTATCAATAAAGAAGAACTGAATGGCGTATAAAGTAGCAATAATCAGCACACAATACGCTAATAACGATAAAGAGATATGTGTGACAAGTCCAATATCGACATTAATTGATTGCATAACAATATGATGAGGTATAAACAAACTCGCTGTTAATAGTAGCGCAGCAAACCCGTAGACAACAGGCAGCAGCAAGGTTGCCGGGAACTTAAGCGACACAGTGGTAACACTAACAACGATGACCCAGCATGTCAGTAATGCGACGTTGACGGTGCTTAAATCTTGCCCTTCAATGGTAAACACAGAATTCACTAAAACAAGCATATGTGTCAGTATCGCGAGCGTACTGAGTATGATTGTCAATTTATGGCTAGGCCCTTCTTTATGAAAGAGGCGAGATAGCACATGCCCGGTGGCAAGCACATAAAAAACGCTGGCAATAAGAGACAAGCTAACAATCAACATATGATTAAGGCCTAATAATTAATTTCCTTTGATAGGCTATTGTATTTTAAGCCTAGCCGCTTGCATAGAGTTTCTAAAAAGAATCTTTGTCTGCACTTGAATACTGTATTAGTTAAGTGCATATCAGTATAATGCACAGCAATTACGATATATTGGAACCTATACATGTTTGAAAACCTCCAAGAACGCTTAGGTAAAACGTTAAAGAATATCAGTGGCAGAGGCCGCCTTACTGAAGAAAATATAAAAGATACGCTACGAGAAGTGCGTATGGCATTGCTTGAAGCCGATGTTGCTCTGCCCGTTGTTAGAGAGTTTGTTAAACAAGTAAAAGAACGAGCGGTGGGCGTTGAGGTCACAAAAAGCTTAAGCCCAGGCCAAGTCTTTATCAAAATTGTGCGTGAAGAGCTTGAAAGCGCGATGGGTGAAGCAAATGAAGAGCTTAATTTAGCGGCTCAGCCTCCAGCTGTGGTAATGATGGCTGGTTTGCAAGGTGCGGGTAAAACAACCAGTGTTGCTAAACTTGCTAAATTCTTAAAAGAACGTAAAAAGAAATCAGTATTAGTGGTGAGTGCGGATGTATATCGCCCAGCCGCGATAAAACAGCTAGAGACACTGGCAACTGAAGTGGATGTTGAGTTTTTCCCCAGTGATATTTCGCAAAAGCCAGTAGATATTGCAAACAATGCGATAAGCCATGCGAAGAAGAAGTTTATAGATGTTGTGTTAGTTGATACAGCAGGTCGTTTGCATGTTGATACCGACATGATGGATGAAATTAAAGACCTTCATAATGCAATTACACCAGTAGAAACTTTATTTGTTGTCGATGCGATGACAGGTCAAGATGCGGCAAATACTGCGAAAGCCTTTGGTGAGGCATTACCGCTTACAGGTGTTATTCTGACAAAAACCGACGGTGATGCCCGAGGTGGTGCTGCATTATCTATCCGTCATATTACGGGTAAACCTATTAAGTTTATGGGTGTAGGGGAGAAAACGGATGCACTAGAGCCGTTCCACCCTGACCGTATTGCATCTCGTATTTTGGGGATGGGTGATGTTTTATCACTTATCGAAGAAGTCGAGATGAAAGTCGATAAAGATAAAGCTGCAAAAGTGGCTGAGAAAGTATTTAAAGGCGATGGCTTTACACTGGAAGACTTTGCAGAGCAGCTAAAGCAAATGAAAAACATGGGCGGCATGATGTCGATGTTAGAGAAACTGCCTGGTATGAATAATTTACCAGATGCTGTTAAAGGGCAGGTAGGGGACAAAACGTTCTTACAAATGGAGGCAATTATTAGCTCTATGACGCCTAAAGAGCGAGCTCGTCCAGATATTATTAAAGGTTCGCGCAAAAAACGTATAGCTGCAGGTTCAGGCACGCAAGTGCAAGACATTAATAAATTGCTTAAGCAGTTTACCCAAATGCAAAAAATGATGAAAAAAATGAAGGGTAAAGGTGGCATGATGAAAATGATGCGCAACATGAAAGGGATGATGCCGCCGGGAATGATGGGCGGTGGTGGTCCTAAGTTCTAGAGCAAAATATCGCTATTTCTTTGATGAAAATAAAAAAGAGGCAACAGCCTCTTTTTTATTGATTACAAAAGCAGCACCATGTTATGGTTGTTTTTTATCCCCCAGATCAGCATTTAATCTACCTAAGTGTCATTTATCCGCACTTCTTACTTGCATTGTGGCTAAAAACTCGTACAATTCCCCAGCTTCCTATTGTGGGAAGTAAATCTTATTAATGAAAACAGTCAATCTATTCAGAGGACGGTATGGTAACTATTCGTTTGCAACGTGGTGGCGCTAAAAAGCGTCCTTTCTATCAAATTGTGGTTGCGGATAGCCGTTTCTCGCGTGACGGTCGTTTCATCGAGAAAGTAGGTTTCTTTAACCCTATTGCTCAAGGTCAAGAAGAGAAAGTTCGTTTAGACTTAGCCCGTGTTGAACACTGGGTTGGTCAGGGCGCATCTCTAACAGATCGCGTAGCTAAGTTAGTTAAAGACGCTCGTAAAGCGGCTTAATAGGCGTAAGTGTAACCATGAGTCAAGAAAACACCACGATTATTGTAGTAGGTAAGCTTGGTGCTCCTTACGGAATTAAGGGCTGGCTTAAGGTACATTCATTTACTGATGATCCCCAAGGGATCTTCGATTTCAGCCCATGGTTAATAGGGCAACAAGGTAAATGGCAAACTCTTGAAGTGAGCGACTGGCGTCGTCACAACAAGGGCTTTATCGCCAAGTTTGCGCAAGTAAACGACCGAGACGAAGCAATGGCGTATACCAATGCTGAAATCTCAGTTGATTCAGCGCAATTGCCGGAACTTCCTTCTGGGGAGTTTTATTGGCGAGATCTCATTGGCATGTCGGTTGTAACTGATAAAGGTTATGATTTAGGCACTGTTGATGACTTGATGGAGACAGGCTCAAATGACGTTTTGGTTGTGAAAGCAAACAAAAAAGATGCATTTGGTCAATCGGAGCGTTTAATTCCTTTTCTAACTGATTCAGTTATTAAAGAAGTCAAACATGAAGAGAAAAAAATTACTGTTGATTGGGATCCAGGCTTTTAAATGAGTCAGCAAAATCCACTATGGGTAGGAGTGATTTCACTTTTTCCAGAAATGTTTGATGCGATAACCCAACAAGGCGTTACAGGACGTGCAGTTAAAAACGGTTTAATCGATTTTAACTGTTGGAATCCACGAGATTATGCAACAGATAAGCATAGAACCGTAGATGATAGACCTTATGGTGGCGGCCCTGGTATGTTGATGATGGTTCAACCATTACAACAGGCTATTTTAGCTGCAAAATCTGCGGCTGGAGAAGGCGCTAAAGTAATTTATATGTCCCCTCAAGGGCGAAAACTAGATCAACAAGGTGCTGCTCAGTTAGCGGCATCTGAAAAATTGATTTTAGTAGCTGGTCGGTATGAAGGTATAGATGAACGGATCATTGAATCTCTTGTAGATGAAGAATGGTCTATTGGTGATTTTATTCTCAGCGGTGGTGAACTACCCGCCATGACACTTATTGACGCAGTCGCGCGATTAGTGCCTGGTGTATTAGGGCACAACCAGTCAGCTGAGCAAGACTCCTTTTCGGATGGCTTGTTAGATTGCCCTCACTATACTCGGCCAGAAACATTGGACGACAAACAGGTGCCTGCTGTATTGCTCAGTGGAAACCACCAGGCAATTGCGAAATGGCGCTTAAAGCAGTCATTAGGAAGAACCTGGCTACGACGTCCAGACTTGTTGCGTAACCTAGCTCTGACTGAGGAGCAAGCGGCACTACTCGCTGAATTTCAGCATGAGTACCAAGAAGCTTGTGGCTAGAAGACAGTTACACCTAGGAATGTGAGAAATATAATGGCAAAAGTAAACCAAAATATTATTAAAGCGCTTGAAGAAGAGCAGCTTAAAAAAGACGTACCAGTATTCGGTGCTGGTGATACAGTAGTTGTACAGGTACGTGTAAAAGAAGGTAACAAAGAGCGTCTACAGGCTTTTGAAGGTGTTGTAATCGCTAAGCGTAATCGCGGTCTACATTCAGCTTTCACTGTTCGTAAGATTTCGAACGGTGAAGGTGTTGAGCGTGTATTCCAAACGCACAGCCCTCTTATCGATAGCGTTACAGTTAAGCGTCGCGGTGCAGTTCGTCGTGCTAAGCTTTACTACCTACGTGAGCGTTCAGGTAAATCAGCACGTATTAAAGAAAAACTTAATTAATACGGGCGTTTATCACGCTGAAAAAACAGGCCACTCTTTGAGTGGCCTGTTTTGTTTTGTGCGTTATATTTTTATGACTGCTTATTTTATGTCTTTTCTCAAGACTTTGTTCCTGATAGACTGGCTGTATTATATATTTTACACTGTAATTTTAAGTTTACACTTATGGATAATGGAATTGATTTACATACATTGAGAGAAGGCA
Organism: Pseudoalteromonas sp. MMG012; assembly: GCF_018100875.1. Taxonomy (NCBI): domain Bacteria; kingdom Pseudomonadati; phylum Pseudomonadota; class Gammaproteobacteria; order Alteromonadales; family Pseudoalteromonadaceae; genus Pseudoalteromonas; species Pseudoalteromonas sp. MMG012. Next base: position 84,399 of record NZ_JAGJEF010000002.1, on the reverse strand, counting down.
TTGATGCCTGTGATACTGAATTAGTGGCATTATTAGCGAAGCGTCGCGCATTGACAGAGCAGGTAGGCATTGTTAAACAACAGACAGGTGCACCTTTACATGCACCAGAACGAGAAGCAGAATTGATCTCTGCAAGGCGACAGCAAGCACAAGAAAGTGGTGTTAATCCTGACTTAATCGAAGATATACTCAGGCGAATGATGCGCGAAGCGTATGAGAATCAACAAAGTAAGCTCGCATGTGCTGCACCTGACCTATCACCCATTGTTATTGTCGGTGGTGAAGGGGCTATGGGGCAACTATTTGCGAAACAGTTTCGCCGTTCTGGCTATGAGGTCCGCATTCTCGATAGACCTCAGCAAGACAACATATCTGAAGTGCTTGAAGGGGCTAAACTGGTATTAATTAGTGTCCCGATTAACGCGCTTGAAGAAGTTGTTGCCGGATTACCCCCATTGGCAGATGATTGCGTATTAGCTGATATAACGTCTATTAAACAAGGCCCGTTGAAGTGTTTGATGAACAAACATAAGGGTCCCGTTGTTGGGCTGCATCCAATGTTTGGCCCTGATATTTCTCATTGGGTAAAACAGACCGTTGTTGTATGTGATGGCCGAGCGTCAGAGGCTTATGCTGGGTTTTTAAAGCAGTTGGGTGTTTGGGGTTGTCAGTTGGTCAATATTGATGCAAAGAAACATGATCAAGCGATGCAAATAATCCAAGTTATGCGTCACTTAACAACGTTTGTTTATGGTCGGTTTTTAGCAAAACAGTGTCATACTTTGGAAGAGCTAAGAAGCTGTTCTTCCCCAATATATCAACTTGAACTCATGATGGTTGGGCGGTTATTCGCTCAATCTCCTGAGCTTTACTCAGATATTATGCTCGCCCAATACAACGATGTAGAAGGGCTATTAGCGAGTTATCAAGACACTTTTGCCGGAACGTTGGATATGTTGAAAAAAGGCGATAAAGCGGCGCTGATAGATGCATTTGCTGACGCCAAACAGTACTTTTCCAGTTGTGTAACTCAGTTTTTATCGCAAAGTCGTGGCCTATTAAATAAAGCCAACGATTCAAAAGTATTAGATTGACAAATCGAGTTAAAAATAGCGGATTGTCCGCTATTTTTAACCGATAAAATTAAAGGACGTCTACAGCCTGTAAAGATTCACTTTGATAGCACCCTAAAATACGAATAAATTGAGTACACTCTTTGAGTTGTTCTAGTGCTTTTTGCACTTTAGGCTCAGCAGTATTTGCAAGCAAGTCCACATAAAAGACTTCTTCCCAAGGATTACCAGGAACCGGCCTGGATTCTAGTTTGACCATATTAATATTGTGAAGCTTAAAAATCATTAGTGCGTCAGCCAATGAACCAACTTGCTGCTTTGTCGCCATTATTAAGCTGATTTTTGTTGGGAGTTGCGTTGAAACTTGCAGTGATTGACGAGCTACAACAATGAAACGACTGTGGTTTTCAGCCTGGTTGGCTAAGGCGGTTTTTACAACTTCGAGGCCAACATTTTTACCGGCTTGAGCAGAAGCAATTGCCGCACTGTTTGGGGTTTCTAACGCGCATTGTATTGCGCTGGAAGTTGAGTCACAAGTTTCTTGTTGTAGCTCACCTAAACTTTGAAGGAAGCGGCTGCATTGTGCAAATGGTTGGTGATGTGCAAAGATTTTAGTGATATCTTTTAATTCTGTCCCAAGGTTACTTAACAAGCAATGTTCAACGGTTTGCGTAACTTCACCAACAATGGAGACTTGCGCATGTTGAAGTAAATCGAAAACTTCATTTATACTCCCTGAACTGGTATTTTCGATTGGAAGTAAGCCATAGTCAGCTTTACCTTGTTCAACTTGCTCCGTTATTTTATCGAACGTAGAGCAGCCCATTTCTACAATTTTACCCGGCCGACGGCTAAAGTATTTGTGACAGGCTAATTGACTATAAGACCCTTGACCGCCTAAATATGCGACTCGATGTGTATCGCCAAGCACTTCTGGATTTAGGCTTTTTTGTAATAAAGCCTGCTGGTTTAAAACAGAATCTTCAAGGATGGTTTGAAAAACACTGTTGACATAAAAGGCGTCTAATCCCAGTGATTTGCCATAGCTAATTAGTTTTTCTAACAGTGCTTGCTCTCGCTCTTCATCTCGAATAGGTTTGCTGTTCGCAATTTTATATTCTAATACACTGTGGCTAATACGACGGCGTTTTGCTAGCAGCACCATTAAGTCAGCATCTATTTCATTGATGTCGTGACGAAGTGCGTTTAATATGTTTTCAGTCATAGGTCCTCATTCCCAATGGCAAAAAAAAGCCTCCCATTTGGGAGGCTTAGCTATTTGATTTACTCACAAACAGTTCAGCCTCTTCACCTAAAGAAGCTAAAAAAGAAATATGTAATGTGCGTAATTATGATTTTCATAGTCTTGTTCGAACAATCGAATAACTTAAATTACATACATTATTACCACACTTTAAATTAGTTCGACAAGTTATTATTTTGTGTAATTAGAGTTATGGCACATAATTGTTTCAGTGGGGGGTGATACGCGCGTGACTTAAGCAACAAGGATCTGTTATATTAATTCGAATCTTTATAGAAAAATTACAATTATGATAAGGGTTTAACCGTGGTCAATCGTAGGCCCCCTTCGAGATTTGGAGCCAACTCCTTAAGTGTTAAACTGTCGATGTTGATTTCGGCGGTGTGTTTGGTTGCGGGGATCTTCGCAGCGGCACTCATGCTGAAATCAGAAGAGAGACAGTTAATTTATGAAGAATACGCCGAGTTAAAGCGAGTTAGTGGTCAGGCGGTTACTCAATTTAGCCAGTATCTTGAATTAAAAACCAGTTTGGCGGAACAAGCAAATGCAGTTGTGGCCAAGCAGCTATTCACAGGGGAAAATTTAACATTAACACCAGCAAAGTTGAATGTTGTTGATCTTGATGGTGCATTTAGAAGCACTGCAAAAAATGGGTTATCTGCGGCGTATTTATCGTCAAGTGAGTTAAGCACAAAAGACAAGTCCTTGTTTTCCCAGTCAGAATCATTATGGAATATCATTGCACCACCATTATTACAAGATTTTTTCAATTTTTATTTAGTAACACAGCGAAATTTTGTCCGTATAGCGCCTCCCAATATTTTATTAAATAGCAAACCAAAACAAGCGTTATTTAGCACGCATACATTGCCTCTGTTGAGAGAAGAGTTAAACCCTACGAGGGAAGCGATTTGGTCTCGGGTTCATTTTGACGATGTTTGGAATAAATGGGTTATCAGTATTCTGGTCCCTCTTTATCACAATGATCGCTATTTAGGTTTTACAGGAACAGATCTTGAGTTAGATACACTGTTGTCGCATTTACCAGCCCCAGATACGAGGCAAGGATTTATAATATTTGACCAACAAGGCAAGATTATTGCGGCGCCAAACTTTGGCAAACAAAACCAAGGCGCTAAATTGACAAATGAAGACGCATTGTCAATTCCAGCGTTAAGCAATGTGATTGAGTCAGCTTTGTTGGTTAAGCTGCCTGAGTTTCAAGATGAATTTATTCATGAGAATGAAGATCATATTATTAATATTAAACAATTAAAGCAACTGGATTGGTATATAGGCGTATATAAGAAAAGGGATTCAGCGTTATCGGCGCTGGAAGAATTGAAAGTTAAATTTTTTGGCTTATTTTTGCTGTATGCATTATTTGTCGCACTGTTGCTGCATCAAGTGTTATATCAATTAGTATTGGGTCGCATCAATGTGTTAGTTAATGCGGTTGTGGGCTTTGGTCGAGGCCAATGGGATATGCCGTCAATGCCCAGTAGTAAAGATGAGATTGGTCAGTTAAATGCGTCTTTTAACGATATGAGCACAGAGATAAAAAAATTAGTTAGCGGCTTGAATCAACGTATTACGGAAAAAGAAATAGCAGAAAAAGCCGCAAATAGATTGTCAAAGGCGGTTTCATTTTCTGGTACTGCTGTGGTTATTACGAATGAACATTTTCAAGTGGAATATGTAAATCCTAAGATGTTGGAAATGACAGGCTTTGAAGAAGGTCACTTTTTAGGAAAGTCATTACTGAATATAATCTCAAAAGATATGGCAATATTGGTTGATGATATCGATATTGACCTGCGCAGTCGTAATTACTGGCGTGGTGATACCATGCTTGAAGGGGCTGGACCTAAACCTATTTGGGTGAGTCTAAGTATTTCTCCAATCAGAGAAGATGGAGGGCAAATCTCTAGTTATGTGGCATCTGCGCAAGATATTTCTTTTGTAAAAGAAAGTCAGAGAAAAATGGAAGAGCTCGCATACTTTGATACATTGACAGGGCTTGCCAATAGAACCTTCTTTAGAATGCAGCTCCGAAAATCAATGGCACTGGCTGAGCGCGGTCACTATGCATTTGCTTTGTTTTATTTTGACCTTGATGAGTTTAAGCGAATTAACGATACGTTAGGTCATGATGCCGGTGATCGGTTATTGGTTGAAGTTGCTGAACGGTTAAAACTGCGGTTAAGATCAGAAGATACTATTGCACGACTCGGTGGCGATGAGTTTGCTGTGCTACTAAGTGGTATCGAGAAACGTGAAAATGCAATGGAAGTGGCACATATTATTCAGCGTACTTTAAATCAGCCAATTAAACTCGGTAATAATGAAGTGATTGTTAGTGCCAGCATTGGCATAACAATGGCGCCTTTTGATAGTCAAGAAGAGGAGCAATTGCTTAAGCATGCTGATTTAGCGATGTATGAAGCAAAAGCCAAAGGACGAAATACCTTCCACTTTTATTCTCAGGAACTGGACGCTGCTGCGAATGAACGACTGTATATTGAAAATGAACTTAGGCAAGCTATTAAATCAAAACAGTTTTCACTATATTATCAGCCTCAAGTTGATTGCAAGACACTGAAAATTGTTGGTTATGAAGCGTTGATCCGTTGGAAACATCCTGATAAAGGCATGATCCCCCCGACGAAATTTATTCCAATTGCTGAAGCTACAGGGCTTATTGTGGAGTTGGGTGCATGGGTATTGGAAGAAGCCTGTATGTTCTCAATGCGATTGCAGCGTCAAGGGCGCTCGGGAAATATGTCAATCAACCTCTCAGCAAGGCAATTTAAAGATGCGCACTTAATAGCAGAAATCTCCGATGTTTTAGAACGAACACAAATGCCACCAAGCCTATTACATGTGGAATTGACCGAAAGTATGTTAATGGGAGATGTAGAAGCGGCAATTGCACAGTTACATCAGATGAAAGATCTGGGTATTGGGTTGTCAATTGATGATTTTGGAACAGGCTACTCTTCTCTGAGTTATTTGAAACGATTCCCAGTCGATAGCTTAAAGGTGGATAGATCGTTTGTTAAAGATATTCCGGATGACTCTAATGACATGGAAATTACGGCGGCTATTATTGCGATGGCGCAAAAGCTTAAGTTGCAGGTCGTCGCTGAAGGGGTAGAGACTAAAGAGCAAGTTGCATTCTTAAAACGTAATAATTGCTTTATTGTTCAGGGGTATTATTACAGTCCTCCTTTACCAGAACATGAAATAGAGATATTTAGATCTCAGCTACAAGATAAAGCCGGTATTTAACCACCGGCTATTTTTACTTTAAACTTAAGAGACTCAAGAATAAGTTTGAGTTTGTTCCTGTCATCGCCTTGGACTTCAATGATGTTTTCTTTTAGCGCACCACCTTGTCCCATTTTACTTTTTAAGGTCTTAGCCAATTTCTTTAAATCATGGACTTGAGGGTCAACACCAACAACCAGCATGACGCCTTTACCTTTACGGCCTTTGGTCTGCCGTTCAATTCGTATAGCACCATCTTTAAATATTTTTGCTGGTGAATCAACTTGAGGTTCATCTACTTTAATTCGACCAATGTCGGTTGAATATACTAAGCGATTTTCTGACATTTTTACCTAAACCCTATTGTATGTTATGCCTGTCTTTGCATTTTAGATATATTATTTGCTGATACCAAGCTTATTTTTATGCTTAGGAGTAAGAGAAACGCAAATAAAAAAAATAAATTACATTTGATGACGTTTATTTTTGGCGAAAAAATGTATAAGCGTTATATTTAAATCAGTGCACGGATAACAAATTCAAACCATATTAGGAGCTTAAGATGAGTTTGAGCAAGAATGCTTCATCGGATGGAAAAACATTGACCATCCAGATCAGGGGAAAGTTCGATTTTAATTTAGTTCAGTCATTTCGACAGGCCTATGCTGAAGTGGGCGAACAAACAGAAAAAGTAGTTATAGACCTGCGTGAAACCGATTATATGGATAGTTCTGCGTTAGGTATGTTACTTAATATGAAAAAAACATTGGGTGATTCTATAGGCAGTATTCACATAAGTAATTGTAGACCCCAGCTTAAAAAAATATTACAAATATCTCGGTTTGATAAGAAGTTTGATATTGATTAATTCATAATGTAAGGCTTACGTCTGTGCGAATTCTCGTTGTTGATGACCAGCCGCTTAATTGTACTCTGCTTAAAGCGATGCTTGAGCAACAAAGCTATCATGTAGAAGTAGCGAATGATGGATGTCAGGCACTAGAAGTATTACAAAGTACGGACATAGATATCGTGCTGTTGGATGTAATGATGCCGGTTATGGATGGCTTTGAAGCGGCTCCAAAAATAAAACAATTGGCTGGTGATGTTTATTTACCAGTGATTTTTATTACTGCGCTTGAAGACCATGCGAGCTTTGAAAAATGTTTGGCTGTGGGTGGTGATGACTTTATTCATAAACCATTTGACCGAATTATACTGTCGGCAAAAATTAAGGCACATGCTAGAACTCGTAAATTGAGCCAAGAAGCCCACTTGCAAAAGAAACAGCTTGAGTATCATTATAATCAAACCGAACGTGAGCATGAGATTGTAGAACACATCTTTAGTAATGCGTTGTCTCAACAAGTAAAGTTTCCCCATCATTGTGATTATCACCTTTCACCGGCTTCAATGTTTAACGGGGATATGTTTTTGATGGCACGCAGCCCAATGGGTGGTTTTTATTGCTTATTAGGTGATTTTACTGGGCATGGACTTGCGGCCGCTGTTGGTGCATTACCCGCCTCTCGTGTTTTTTACACCATGGTGAATAAAGGCATGGCTGTAAATGATATTGCATTTGAGCTGAATAATGTCTTGTATACATTGTTACCTGGCCATATGTTTTGTGCCGCAGCAATTGTTGAACTGAGTGAATCAGGTAAGAGTATTTCAGCTTGGATTGGGGGGTTACCTGACTTATATTTGATTGATCAAGAAGGGGTAGTAATTCGAACTTTAGAAGCGCAACATATGGCGTTGGGTATTTTGGATGAAGAGGAGTTTGAGAGGCACTTAATTCACTTAGAAGTTAAGCCAGATCAGCGACTGGTTATGGCTACAGATGGCATCATTGAAACAGAAAGTAAGCAAGGCGATATGTTTGGAGAAGAGTTACTAAAAAGTGCGTTATTAAGCGTACCTATGGTAACAACTGCGGATATTATCGAAAAAGTGCATACATTTTCTGAGCATGGTGAGCAACAAGATGATTTGAGTATTGCGATCATTAACTGCATTGCAAGTGAAGCACTTCGTACTGAGTCAACGACTTACTCTAAGTTGCCTTTTAGCATTTCGATGAGTTTAAATGCAGGTCAAATGAAGGACAGCGATCCTATTCTAGAGTTAGTTGATGTTTTAAGTCAGCTTGAGGGAATTAATGAGCATAGATCAAACATTTTTTTATTACTTTCTGAAGCTTATAACAATTCATTAGATCATGGCGTACTGGGTTTAGATTCTGAGATTAAAAATCAAGATGAAGGTTTTTTCGAATTTTATCAATTACGTGAACAAGCACTAGTTTGTCTTACGGATGCATTAATTATAATTTCAGCCCGTTATTGTCCTGACTCCCTCAGCTTATTCTTTTCTATATGTGATTCTGGTAATGGTTTTCGCAATCAAGAAAGTAATGATACAGAGTTACATAGAGAGCATGGTCGAGGGCTGAGCTTATTGAATGAAATAGCACAAAGCGTAAGGTATAACCATGCAGGGAATGAGGTTGAAATGGTGTATTCATTGCAATAAATTATACCTGCTTAGAGGAATAACTATTTTCCCCTTAATTTGACCTCTTTTTAATATTCGCTGAGTGAGTTACTTTTAAACGTCCCCAATATTTTTAGTACGCTAATTACGTAACTTGGTACAGCAATTATTTGCAAATGTGTCGTTTCATGATAATCTCCATTTATACCTTTAGATGTATGGATGGCTAAATGATTTCTAAATACCTTGATCGTGCAAATTTAAATGTGGATGTACTGCAAGTGGAGCAAGCATTAGTAGAACTGGATAACTATCTTGCTGAGTCGGATAATACACACGGCGCAATTTGGTCATTCAGGATCCCCGAATTAGGAGAAGGGGGAGCATGTAGTCTGTTTGGACATTTACAAGATGAACCTTTTGAACTTAGTCAATACATAGAATACTCAGAGAAAAATAGTCTGAGTTTAAGCCAATTACAGACAATTGTTCAATTTATCAAGCAAAGAACACATGTAGATTGGTTCGGGGTTTATCAAAATACGAAGACAGGAGAGGGACTTCAACTCCTAAAATTGGCATATATTGGTGCGCCAAGTCGACCTTTATTTCCAATAAATACGTTATTTTCTCAAACGAGTAATAATGTCCAAGTTGCTATGTCTGGCCATGGTCGGGTGATTAATAACGTTCAGGACTATATTGCAAGTGGTGGAGAATATTATACATGCGATCCAAAAGTACAATCTGAAAGTTGTTTACCACTTTATAATGAGAAAATGCAATGCATTGGGATCATTGATGCTGAAGCATTTCGGAATGATTTTTTTACAGCAGAAACTTTAGCTTTACTAATCGCTGTTTGCATTAGAATTCCTCAATATTTACCGTGATGTGAAGACTCGTGTTATAGCTAATTTATGTTACTATAAACACAGTTTTAATCCCCGTTTATTCAGTGCATATAAGCTATTACGCCAATTAGCTATATGCTGATATTACACTAATAAAAGAGATAACCCATGTTCTCAACATTGAAACCATTACCGACAGATCCGATCCTTGGTCTTATGGCTGCATACAAGCAAGATACAAACCCAAATAAAATTGACTTGGGTGTAGGTGTATATAAAGACGAGCAAGGTAATACTCCTGTATTAAAAGCGGTAAAAAAAGCAGAAGCATTTCGATTAGAAAACGAAACAACAAAATCATATATTGGACTTGCTGGAAATTTAGATTTTTGCCAAAAAATGGAATCACTATTGCTTGGTGAACACCGTGCTTTGCTTGCTAATAGAGTACGCACAGCACAAACTCCAGGCGGAACGGGAGCACTGCGCGTAGCAGCGGAGTTTATTAAACGTTGTAATACCAATGCAACCGTGTGGGTAACGACACCAACATGGGCCAATCACATCAGCTTGTTTGAAGCTGCTGGGTTAACGGTGAAAGAATACCCTTATTATGATTATGAAAATAAGGGGTTACTGTTTGATGAGATGATCAATACACTGAAGCAGGTGCCTAAAGGTGATGTTGTTTTATTACATGCATGTTGTCATAACCCAAGTGGCATGGATTTAAACGAAGCACAGTGGAAGGTTGTTGCAGAACTTGCAAAAGATGTTGGTTTTACACCTTTAGTTGATATTGCTTATCAAGGCTTTGGTAGCAGCTTAGATGAAGACGCGAAAGGGTTACGTTTATTAGCTGATACAGTTGAAGAAATGTTGATTTGTTCTTCATGTTCAAAGAACTTTGGTTTGTATCGAGAGCGTATTGGTGCATGTTCACTTATTTCAAATGATAGTGCAACTGCAGATGTATCAAACTCGGTACTATTGAGTGTGGTTCGAAGTATTTATTCAATGCCACCAGCACACGGTGCAGATATTGTTAATACAATTTTGAGTAGCTCTGAACTGACACAACTTTGGCATGATGAACTAGATGAAATGCGTAGTCGTATTAATGGTTTACGAACTTTGATTAAAAGTAGCTTAGCAGAGAAAGGCGTTGCGCAAGATTTCTCATTCATAGATCAACAAAATGGTATGTTTTCATTTTTGGGTATTAATAAAGAGCAAATTGATCGTTTGCAAAAAGAATATGCGATTTATATTGTGGGCTCGAGCCGAGTTAATGTTGCAGGTGTAAGCCAGACAAATATAGATTACTTCTCGAACGCGATTGCTGATGTGCTAAAGTGATTTTGACATCAAGCATAAAAAAAACCGCTCTATGAGCGGTTTTTTTATGCTTGATTAATATTTGCTACTTTTTCATCATCCGCATCTGTCTCTGGCTTTTTGGCTTTTTTTGGTGTCTCAGGCTTAACACCTTTTAGTACAGATAGAAATTCATCTTTTCGTTTCGCGATTTCAAGCGCTAACGATTCAACTTGTTGCTCACTGAGAGGGACGTCTACTTTCGCTAGCATCTGCTCAAGGGATTCAGCAACATCTAGCATTTTATCGTATGCATCAGCCTCTTTTTTACTGGTAAAGGTCATGCGCTCGACTCCGTTTCTTTCTACAACATACTTAATAACAACAGCCATGATCACTCCTGCGTAATACTGTTTTTTTATACAGTAATCGTTTAAATTGTAACTTGCAAGAAGATTATCATAGTTCTTAATCGAATAATATGTTGAAAAATTAAAGTACCCTATTATAAAAATAGATTATAAACAGGTGGTTAGTTATTTTTAGTACGATTTATATTTGACAAAGTTTAGTCTGAGAACTTTATTTAAAGTGCCTAATAGATTTTAGGATGTTTACATGTGAGAACATTGTTCTCAGTTACATAGTATGACCATTTCCAGGAGGGAAATATGCATATAAGAAATATCTTGTTAGTCACATCAATATTATTCAGCACTTTCAATCACGCCGTTGAAAATGAGCAGTCACTGCCATTAGAAGAGACACGGTCAACAAGTAACAATAAGTTTGAATTAGTTAATATTAATTTTGCACATTGGCAGGAGCTCGCAGTATTACCAGGGATTGGTGAAAAAAAAGCGCAAGCAATCATTAACTATCGCAGTCAGCATGGTAATTTCCTTGATTTAGCATCATTGGGGAAAGTTAAGGGGATTGGCCAAGGCATATTGTTGAAACTTGAAGGGAAGGTGAGTTTTTAACTGAGGGTAACAACACAAGCCAGTTAGGCTTGTGTTGTCTTATTTTCTTGGAAATTACGAATAGCGTGCACGAGGTGAGGTTTGGCAAAGCATATTTCAATAGGAGAGGTTAGGAGTGGGTATAAGAGGCCTGCAATGAGCAAAAGAGGGATCAATTTCCAACTCTCAATATATGCGAAACTAACAAAGAAAGGCACTAGCACACAGAGTTTGGCGATGCGAAGTAGCACTTTTTGCATTGGGGGTAGCGCATCGATAGCTAATGCTAATATTTGTTGTCTTTCTCGAGTTTTGAAAGTTGCTAAACTTACTATTTGACTGAGTTTCCAAACGAACATTATGATTGCCTTTTTGAACAAAATAAATATGCAGCAAAGGCCGTGATAAAGCAAACACTGTAAAACGCAAAAATTACTTCCATCCAATTAGGCATGCTCATATTCATAAATTGCCAATCAATATTGCCGCAATCACCGGTTGCAGCAAAAAATGAAGGAAGCCATTCATGTAATGGTAAAAACTCTGGAAAGTTTGGCACAATATCACATGTAAATGCGAATGGGTCAGTGGTTGTTTGCATATTGGTGTGTTCTCTTGCAATTAGCCAGCCCCAAATACTGGCCAGGCCCCAACCTGAAAACCCGACAATCTTAAAAATTGTATTACTTGGATTTATTGCGCCAACCAACCCAGCAAATAATAATCCAAGCATTGCTGTACGCTGGTAGATACACATAATACAGGGAGCTAGTTCCATCTGATATTGAAAAAATAACGCGACGGCTTCAAATACAAATGCACTGACAGCCAGCAGTACCCATGCGGGTCGAGAGTGAGACAGTGAAGTTATCCAATTCATAATCATTCCTATTATTTTTGCGTATTATGTGCCATCACAGGAGTGTACTGCAACTATTGTTAGATAAAACGCATATCAATAGGCTGGTATAGAGATCTTTGCTTGTTAGTTGTCAATCATCTGGTACAATCAGTGGCTTAACGAAATGATGCAGTCGCATATTTAACGAAGTGGTGTTAGATGAGAATTTTCAAAGCCAAAAGCCCAGCAGGATTTGCTGAGGAATATATTGTCGAATCAATTTGGAACGGTGAATTTCCACCGGGTTCTATCTTGCCTGCTGAGCGTGAATTATCAGAGTTAATTGGTGTTACTAGAACCACGTTGCGAGAGGTACTCCAGCGCTTGGCTCGAGACGGTTGGTTAACTATTCAGCATGGTAAGCCTACTCGAGTAAATAATTTCTGGGAAACTTCAGGTTTGAATATTCTTGAGACGTTAGCGCGACTTGATGAAGATAAAATGCCTGAACTAACTGATCAACTGTTATCAGCTCGTACAAATATTAGCGCGATCTACACTCGAGCTGCAATAAAAGTGAATCCAGAGCAAGTTGTTGAGATTTTATCAAAAAGTGATGAATTAGAAGATACAGCAGATGCATTTGCTGAATATGATTATCGTGTCCATCATCAGTTGGCTGCTGCAGGAAATAATCGAATTTACGTGTTAGTTCTTAATGGGTTTAAAGGCTTATACTCCAAAATTGGTGGGCATTACTTTTCAGACCCACGTACACGTGAATTAGCAAGGCAGTTTTATAAAGATTTAACTATTTTGGCACAGCATAAAGATCATGACGGTGCGATATCATTGATGCGTAAGTATGGTCACCAAAGTGGTGAAATATGGTCGCAACTGCGAGGCGAAATGCCAGCAAATATTATGGACTAAAAGTCAATAAAAAAAGCCTCGCATAGCGAGGCTTTTTTGTACTCAATTACCAAACGTTTTCGCCTAACTATACCATCCAAAAAACAGATTACTCTCATCGTTAAAATCGATTATCAATTTCTTCCTCAGACGCATACACTTATGCAAATTTTTTATTGGGGTTGTATTATTTTTTGTAGCCTCAATATAGAAGTCATTAAGTATTAATGATGTCGTGCTAAGTTGTACGATGAGATTGAATATAAACCTAACTATTTGGAGAATACAATGGGTGTATTAGTAGGCCGTCAGGCACCAGACTTTACAGCAGCAGCAGTATTAGGTAACGGTGAGATTGTAGATAGCTATAATTTGCATGAGACTATTAAAGGTAAAAAAGCGGTTATTTTCTTTTACCCACTAGATTTCACTTTCGTATGCCCTTCAGAGCTAATTGCATTTGATAAGCGTTTTGAAGAGTTCCAGAAACGTGGTGTTGAAGTAATTGGTGTTTCTATTGATTCACAGTTTTCACACAATGCATGGCGTAATACACCAGTAAACGAAGGTGGTATTGGTCCAGTTAAATATGCACTAGTTGCAGATGTTAAACATGAAATTTGTCAAGCGTATGATGTTGAGCACCCAGAAGCGGGTGTAGCATTTCGTGGTTCATTCCTTATCGATGAAACAGGTAGCGTACGTCACCAAGTCGTTAATGACCTTCCACTAGGTCGTAACATTGATGAAATGCTGCGTATGGTTGATGCATTAGCATTCCATAGTGAGCACGGTGAAGTATGTCCAGCTGGTTGGACTGAAGGTAAAGCTGGTATGGATGCGAGTCCAGAAGGTGTTGCTAAGTTCTTATCTGAAAACGAAAGCGCGCTATAATTTGCTCTAGTTTGATAACCCGCCGCTTGGCGGGTTTTTTTATATAACATACCCGTACCTTATATACATTGACTCATTTTTATATTACTGCAGACAATCGCTGGTTTATAAGTTTTAATAATTCAAACCCTAAATATCCTAAAAATAAGCTCACAACTGGCAATGCAAGTAAGCTGACAAAAAGTACTTGATTAGTCATTGTCTTCTTCCTTGTTAATTTGTGCTGTATTTAAGTTGTTGTTTTGCTTTTTTAATTCAGAATTTAATGCGTCTGTCACAGAACGCAAAGTAGCAGATTTCGCTTCTTCTATTTGAGTTGAAATAATACTGGTGATTTGCTCCGAAACTTCGCTGTATAAATCGAGTGTAATTGAGTTAGCTTGAGCAGATATACTCGTACTAAGAAATAGTGCAGCAGCAGTTAGTTTAGTGAAAGTATTCATAGCCTTGTTCCTTTATATGTATGATTAATTAGTTAGACGTAGTAACTATTACAAAGGTTGTGCCATACTGATGCTTATTTTTATTTCATTGATTATTAAGTGTTTTTTGTTTTTCCAATAAAGAGTTAGATTGACTGGTTTGTGAAAAAAACCAGTCAAATGGTTAAATTGACGATATATTGGTTAATCTTGATCAAGTAGCTGATAAATCAGTTTTTTCACTGTATCAGGTTCAAATGGTTTGTCGCACAGGGCGTTGACACCAGACTGTGCAATGTTCGCTAAGTGCGTATCATTTGCCTCGGAGGTCACCATTAAAACAGGGATATGCGCGTGTTCATCACTGTTGCGGATAGTTTCAGTTAACTCTTGGCCATTTACAGACGGCATATTGTAATCAGTGACAATTAAGTCAAACATGTTTGACTGCAGCACTTCTAATGCATGTGCGCCATCTTCGGCTTCCCAGAATCGCTGTGCACCAAGATTAGTTAAGACTCTGCGAATATGATTACGCGCAAGTCTTGAGTCATCAACAATTAAAATACGCAAATCATGTACATCGTATAAGTCGAGCTCAAGTTCTTGTGGCGCTAAAATGTCTAACGTAGCGTTAATAGCGCGGCCTAAGTGCACTTTGTTAAATGGTTTGGGTAAAATGGCAATGACACCTGATTGCTTGAATACCTCAAGTTCAGCTTTACGCGTCTCACTTGAAACTAACATAAATGGTATACCGTGTTCGCTGAGCTCTGTATTGATATACGCTTGTAATTCTTGTGCTGTACCATCACTAAAGTACATACTAGATATGACAAGGTCAGGAATACTCGTTGTCAGCATTTCTTTGGCACTAACCAGTGAGTCGGCGAAATCAATATTTGAGATACCTTCTTCTTGCAGTTCTTTTGCAATGATTTTTCTTTGTGTGGCAGAAGGTTCTATAAGTAAAATGGCTAAATCAGCACTGAGTAATTCGTTCATTGTGACCCTATATATCGCTTACTTCATTCTAAGTAAGTACTACATCAATAAGAATACAATATAACGTATTAGTAATACCCCAGCTAGAAAATTTACAGTCATTTTACAGATAATTCTTTATTTCTAACGTCGAAACTCATCAGATTGCGGTAAGTCGACCAAAATAAGCACGGCACCTTTACCACCATATTCTAAAGGCGCTTGATGTATTGCAAGTACATCAGGGTGTTGCACAAGGTATTGCGGGACTTTATGTTTTAATACTCGTTCACCAATACCGTGGACGATGCAAGCACAGTAATAATGTTGTTTTTTGCAAGCATGAATTAACGCAGCTAGCTCATCTTTGGCGCGATCTTTATTTAAACCGTGCAAGTCAAGCATTAGTTCAGGCGCAAAGTCTCCTCGGCGCAATTGCTTAGCTAAGTACTTATCCGCACCGGGTCGAACGTAGTTAACCGTACCATGAGTATCTATATCTGGAATATATTCATCTGAAAAATAAAATTCAGATTGGTGTTGTTTTGTTTGCTCGTTAAGTAATTCACCAGTTTGCGGCTTCACGGTTTTTTTAAAGCGCACCGTATCTTGTTTAAACTCTCGTGCACCGGTAATTGAGTTTCGGAACAAACTAAAATCATCTTCATCAGTCATGGGATTTATATCTAACATCATCTTTTAGCGCATTCTAAATAAAAAAAGCGTAAAAACCTAGCTGAAAAACCGTTACAATAGCGCGTATAAAATACAGTTATATTGAGATATGGTTATGAGTGAGTTGCAGATCACTGAAAAGATTGCTGAAGAAGCATATAATGAATTGTTGACAATTCAAGATTGGTTACGCTGGACGACGAGCCAATTTGTAAGCCATGGCTTATTCTTTGGCCATGGTACTGACAATGCTTGGGATGAGGCTGTTAGCCTAGTATTACCAATCTTAAACCTTCCTTTAGATGCGCCAACAGAGCTAATGCAAGCTAAATTAACGCGAACTGAAAAAGTACGTTTAATGAGCTATATATTTGCGCGTATAGATGATCGCACTCCTGTTCCATATTTGACAAACCAAGCTTGGTTTGCGGGCTTACCCTTTTATGTTGATGAGCGGGTACTTATTCCACGCTCACCATTTGCAGAATTGATTGACGCGCGTTTTGCACCTTGGTTACCCGAGTCGCAGCCAGTGACACGGATTTTGGATATGTGCACTGGGTCAGCATGTATCGCCATAGCATTGGCGAATAAGTTTGAGAATGCGCAAGTGGATGCAGTCGATATATCTTATGATGCACTAGAGGTTGCAGATATTAATATTTGTGAACATATGCTCCATGACAGAGTTTATGGTATTCAGTCTGATGTATTTAGCGGCGTACCAAATCAAAAGTATGACTTAATTGTGGCTAATCCGCCCTATGTCGATGCAGAAGATATGGAAGATTTACCAGATGAGTTTCATCATGAACCAGAGCTGGGCCTGTCTTCTGGTGACGATGGCTTAGATGTAACTCGCACCATATTATTGGAAGCCGCAGAACACTTAACAGATGATGGCTTATTATTTGTCGAGGTGGGTAATTCTATGGTACATATGGATGCTTTATACCCTGAAGCGCCATTTACATGGCTCGAATTTGAGCGCGGTGGCCTTGGAGTATTTATGATCTCGAAACAGCAGTTAGTCGAGTACTTTAATAACTAGTGTGCGTATTGAGTTACAAGCACTCGTCGTTGTCATTGGAATGAGGAAGGGTAATGGCAGGTAATAGTATAGGACAATTATTCAAAGTGAGTACGTTTGGCGAAAGCCATGGCCTTGCTTTGGGTGGTGTCGTGGATGGTGTTCCCGCGGGGCTAGAGCTTTGTGAAGCGGACATGCAACTTGATTTAGATAGGCGTAAACCAGGGCAAAGTCGCTACACAACACAACGTAGGGAAGGGGATGAAATAAAGATTTTGTCTGGCGTTTTCGAAGGAAAAACAACAGGGACCAGTATTGGTTTGTTAATTGAAAACACTGATCAGCGTTCGAAAGATTATGGCAAAATTGCTGAAACATTTCGACCTGGTCATGGCGATTACACATATTGGCATAAGTATGGTCATCGTGATTATAGAGGTGGTGGTCGTTCCTCAGCACGGGAAACTGCGATTAGGGTAGCTGCTGGCGGCATTGCTAAAAAGTATTTGAAGCAGGTTCATGGCATCGAAATTAATGCGTGTTTATCTCAATTAGGGCCTATCAGTGCTGAGCAGTTTGATTGGTCACAAGTGGAACAAAACCCATTTTTCTTTCCTGACTCAAGTAAACTCGACGCATTAGATGAATATATGCGTGACCTTAAAAAACAAGGGGACTCGATAGGTGCGAAAGTTACTGTGGTTGCTAAAAATGTGCCTGTTGGGTTGGGCGAGCCTGTTTTTGACCGATTAGATGCTGAGTTGGCGCACTCATTGATGAGTATTAATGCTGTTAAAGGTGTTGAGATTGGTGATGGTTTTGATTGCATTACCCAAAAAGGCTCTGAGCACCGTGATGAACTAACCCCTGATGGTTTTGCAAGTAATCATGCTGGAGGTGTGCTTGCTGGTATTTCCACTGGGCAAGATATTGTCGCGTCAATTGCTTTAAAGCCTACGTCTAGTATTACGATACCTGGTCAAAGTATTAATATATCTAACGAAGCTGTCGAAATCATTACTAAAGGTAGACATGATCCTTGCGTTGGCATTCGGGCTATACCCATTGCTGAAGCAATGATGGCCATTACTTTAATGGATCACCTATTACGTCAGCGAGGACAAAACCCGAGTGTTAATTTGGCCCATGGTCCAATTAAAGGCCAAGTAGACTGAGAACTTATAGCGCCAGTGTGATTGTGGCGTGTTACTTGCTGGTTTCTTTATAGGTAAATAAGGAGATCAGCATGTTATTATTCAGAAGTACCACAGAATCAAGCTTCCAAGTTAAACCAGCCCCACAGCGCGAAAAAATGCATGAACTGGAGCGGCAAGAGTTTGCCAAAGAGATGGCATCTTATACGCCTTCAGAAACCACGAAGTCATTTCAAAATAAAAATGTATCTGTATACACAAAAGATGAATCATTTTTAGGCCAGATGAAAGAGGCGCTATTATTAGGGCGTATGGGTGTGAGTAAAGAAAAGATTGATGAGCTGCGTTCAAAGCTTGATGAACTTGATAAGTTGCTTGCCAGCGGCAGTATTTCACAGAAAGAGTACCAACAACAAAGAGAATTGATTGAAAAAGAGATAGCACAGGAATATCAAAAAGGGGCTAAGGAAGAAGATGGTTTAGAGTCAAAACAACAGTACTCAAAGAAAAAAGATAATGACTCTGCGCGTTAATTATATTAACTCTATTAAAATACCGATCTTGCTACTTGGCTTAATAGTACTTTAACTACGTTAAGAATTATGCAAATAAAGTAACTTCTGGATACGCCTTCTATAATAAAAAAAGCCGCTGTTTTATTGCGGCTTTATCAAATATGTACGAGGCATATTAAACAGTGCTAGCTATGGTACTTTTCACATGCTTCAAGTGTATTCTCAATTAAACTTGCAACCGTCATGGGTCCAACGCCACCTGGAACTGGTGTAATAAAGCTAGCTTGTTGTTCTGCAATGTCATACTGCACATCGCCAACGAGTTTACCTGATTCTAATCGGTTGATACCTACATCAATAACCATTGCCCCTTCTTTAATCCAATCCCCAGGAATAAATTCAGGTTTACCTACAGCAACGACAAGTAAGTCTGCACGACGCACGTGAGCTTCTAAATCTTGCGTAAATTTATGACAAACGGTGGTAGTGCAACCGGCCAATAACAACTCTAATGACATTGGTCGGCCTACGATGTTTGATGCGCCAACTACAACCGCATGCATTCCCCTATAATGAACACCTGTAGATTCAAGTAGTGTAATAATACCTTTTGGTGTGCAAGGGCGTAGAGCTGGCATACGCTGTGCTAATCGACCTATATTATATGGATGGAATCCATCAACATCTTTATGGGGGTGAATACGTTCTAGTACTTTTTCGGCATCTAGATTTTCTGGTAAAGGAAGTTGAACTAATATCCCATCTACTTCGGGGTCATTGTTCAATGAATCGACAAGCTCTAATAGTTGTGCTTCGCTGGTATCGCCAGGGAGATCGAAAGATTTAGACACAAAGCCGACTTCGTCACAGGCTTTACGTTTAGAGCCAACATACACTTGACTCGCTGGATCTTGTCCTACTAGAACAACAGCAAGTCCTGGTGCCCGAAGGCCTTGCTCTATTCTTTGTTCTACACGTTTCGCTACGGTGCTACGAACTTGTTTGGCTATAGCCTTACCATCAATGATGTTTGCCGTCATGGTTGACCTTTATTAGGAGTTAAAAACTTGAACGATAAAGAGCGTAAAGGGGTTGCTCTATAATTGCCACTACACATTAGTGAAGCATTGGCGCTATTTTCTCACAAAAACCATGACTGGGCCAAGGAACAATCAAAACAAAGCGAGTTAAATATGCCGTAGTTAGAGCTAATAGCACGAAAACTGTATAAATTTCAGCAAACTGATCTAAAAAATATACTTTTTGGGGTAAAAGTAAGCAGTTGGAATGTTTTTTTTAAAAAGTGTTTGACCTACCACGGTCAAATCACTATTATGCACCCCGTTGTCAACGAGGAGACTCCGAAACAACAAAAATGGTAACGGCGATTAGCGCAGTTTGGTAGCGCACTTGGTTTGGGTCCAAGGGGTCGCAGGTTCAAATCCTGCATCGCCGACCACTTTACTTTCATTTTATGAAGTTAAAGTAAGGAAGAACGAAGTTCTGACGATGCGCCCGTAGCTCAGCTGGATAGAGCAACGCCCTTCTAAGGCGTTGGTCGAAGGTTCGAATCCTTCCGGGTGCGCCATTTTAAAATTTGTAAGACTCTATGTAGTGGCGGCTGTAGCTCAGTTGGTAGAGCCCTGGATTGTGATTCCGGTTGTCGTGGGTTCGAGCCCCATCAGTCGCCCCATCTACATTGAAAATATTAAGTCGGCGATTAGCGCAGTTTGGTAGCGCACTTGGTTTGGGTCCAAGGGGTCGCAGGTTCAAATCCTGCATCGCCGACCACTTTTCTAGATTATCTATAATATATTTTGTCGGCGATTAGCGCAGTTTGGTAGCGCACTTGGTTTGGGTCCAAGGGGTCGCAGGTTCAAATCCTGCATCGCCGACCACTTTTCTAGATTATCTATAATATATTTTGTCGGCGATTAGCGCAGTTTGGTAGCGCACTTGGTTTGGGTCCAAGGGGTCGCAGGTTCAAATCCTGCATCGCCGACCATCTCTCCCACTATAAATTCCATAATTAATCATATTTTAACCACTTGAATCTTTATTCCCTATTAATTTCTTTTCATTACTCGACTATCAAGTTTTATAGGTTATAATGCCGCGTCTATTATTAAACATAGCGCCCAGTAAGGGCAGGCAGCAAGAATAGCTCATGTAATTAGTTCTTTAGTGAAGTTTCGTAGAGAGCTCAAATTTGACATGGTGCATTACTTGTTTGTAAGGAAGGCGCGTTGTCGCCCAAAATTGAAGATTGAGGTAAATCATGCAAGTTTCTGTTGAGACGACTCAAGGCCTTGAGCGCCGTCTGACTATCACCGTTCCTGCAGAGAACGTTGAGACTGAAGTTAAAAAACGCTTACAACAACTGTCAAAAACTCAGCGTATCGACGGTTTCCGTCCTGGTAAAGT
This sequence comes from Pseudoalteromonas sp. MMG012, assembly GCF_018100875.1. Classification (NCBI taxonomy): domain Bacteria; kingdom Pseudomonadati; phylum Pseudomonadota; class Gammaproteobacteria; order Alteromonadales; family Pseudoalteromonadaceae; genus Pseudoalteromonas; species Pseudoalteromonas sp. MMG012. The sequence continues at coordinate 63,309 of NZ_JAGJEF010000002.1, read as the reverse complement.
GCCAGTGTCAGTGATCACTAAACGTTTTGGTGCCGCTGTGCGTCAAGAAGTAGCTGGTGATATCATGCAACGTAATTATATCGATGCTATCGTAGCTGAAAAAATCAATCCTGCAGGTGCACCAACATTTGCACCTAAAGCGTTAGAAGCAGGTAAAGATTTAGAGTTTGATGCAACTTTTGAAGTATACCCAGAAGTAGCAATTAAAGACTTAGATAAAATTACTGTAGAAAAGCCAGTTGTTGATGTTACTGATGCAGATTTAGCTAATATGCTAGAAACGCTTCGTAAGCAACACGCAGATTGGGCTGAAAGTGATGCTGCTGCGGGTGAGAATGACCGTGTAACGGTTGATTTTATTGGCACTGTAGATGGTGAAGTGTTTGAAGGTGGAAAAGCAGATGATTTCCCACTAGAACTAGGACAAGGTCGTATGATCCCTGGTTTCGAAGACAACATCATTGGTAAAAAAGCTGGTGAAGAAGTTATCGCTGATGTAACGTTCCCTGAAGAGTACCATGCAGAAAACCTGAAAGGTAAGCCTGCACAGTTCACTATCACTATTAAGAAAGTTGAAGTTCAAGAGCTTCCAGAGCTTAATGATGAATTTTCAGTGAAGTTTGGTGTTGCTGAAGGGGGTGTTGATGCACTTAAAGAAGAAGTTAAGAAAAACATGTCTCGTGAACTTTCTCAAGCTGTAAAAGCAAATGTGAAAGATCAAGCGATCAAAGGGTTACTTGAGCATAACGAAACAGACGTTCCTAAAGCACTTATTGATCAAGAAATTGATGCACTGCGTCAGCAAGCGGCACAACGTTTTGGTGGTAACGCACAAAATATGCCTGAGTTACCTGCTGAATTGTTCCACGAGCAAGCTGTAACACGCGTTAAAACTGGCCTATTACTAGGTGAAGTTATTAAAGCGAATGAGATCCAAGTAGATGATGCAAAAGTTGAAGAGTTAATTGCAACGGTTGCTTCTGCATACGAAGATCCAACAGAAGTTGTTGCCTATTATAAAGGTAACGATCAAATGATGAAGCAAATGCGTAACGTAGCAATGGAAGAGCAAGCAGTTGAGTCTATTTTAGCTGCTGCTTCTGTTACTGACGTTGAAAAAGCGTTTGATGACATCATGAATCCTCAGCAAGGTGCGTAATAAGTCATTGACTTAACGCTAAGCTAACGATTTAATGGCTCGTGACGTTCTGCAAGATAGCAGTATGTCCGAGCCTTTTTCGTTTTAGGCTACCAAGATTAACTAATTCGCAGCACTATCCAAATTATCGCTGCGCATAAGGAATGAAAAATATGAACGACGGTATGATCGATCCTTTCAGTGCATTAGTACCAATGGTTGTTGAGCAAACAGCTAAAGGTGAGCGCTCTTTTGATATTTTTTCGCGATTGTTAAAAGAACGGATTATTTTCCTGACAGGACAAGTCGAAGATCAAATGGCTAATTTGATTGTGGCCCAGCTATTATTCTTGGAATCAGAAAGTCCAGACAAAGATATTTTCCTGTATATTAATTCACCCGGCGGTTCAGTGACCGCAGGTATGTCAATTTATGACACGATGAATTTTATTAAGCCTGACGTAAGCACTGTCTGTGTTGGTCAAGCTGCGAGTATGGGGGCATTTTTACTGTCTGGTGGTGCCAAAGGTAAACGTTACTGCTTGCCTAATTCTCGCGTTATGATCCACCAACCATTAGGTGGCTTTCAAGGTCAAGCTTCTGATTTTGAAATTCATGCTAAAGAAATTCTGTCTATTAAAGAAAAATTAAACAGATTAATGGCGGAGCATACAGGCCAACCTTATGAAGTATTAGCGGGTGATACAGATCGTGATAACTTTATGAGTGCGCATGAAGCGTTAGATTATGGGCTTATAGATGCAGTCCATACTCGTCGAGAAATTAAATAAAGAAGTAGGGAGTGCGATGTTATCGCACGCCTAACTATGCCAAGTTGGAAAATATTTGGTATAGTGAAGTCATTGTAGATGGTTATCTAATAGGATAACGAAGAGAAAATGAGGTAGCTGAATGTCCGACACTCCAACAGACGGCGACAAAAGTAACAAACTCTTATATTGCTCATTTTGCGGTAAGAGCCAACATGAAGTTCGTAAGTTAATTGCGGGGCCTTCTGTTTATATTTGTGACGAATGCGTTGATCTGTGTAACGACATTATTCGCGAAGAAATAAAAGATATTGCGCCTAAACATGACGCAGCAGACAAATTACCAGTTCCCAAAGAGATCCGAAATCATTTGGATGATTATGTTATTGGGCAAGAGCATGCTAAAAAAGTATTGTCTGTTGCTGTATATAACCATTACAAGAGATTAAAGAACCAGGGGCTTAACAATAAATCTGATGTTGAGCTGAGTAAAAGTAATATTCTTTTAATAGGTCCAACGGGAAGTGGTAAGACGTTACTAGCTGAAACACTCGCTCGATTGCTTGACGTGCCATTCACAATGGCTGATGCAACAACATTGACCGAAGCGGGCTATGTTGGTGAAGATGTTGAAAACATCATTCAAAAGCTTTTACAGAAATGTGATTATGATGTAGAAAAAGCGCAGCGCGGCATTGTCTATATTGATGAAATCGATAAAATATCGAGAAAATCAGATAACCCATCTATTACCAGAGATGTTTCTGGCGAAGGTGTTCAGCAAGCATTGCTTAAACTAATAGAAGGGACTGTCGCTTCTGTTCCGCCGCAAGGTGGTCGAAAGCACCCTCAGCAAGAATTTTTGCAAGTTGATACTTCTAAAATTCTATTTATTTGTGGTGGCGCTTTTGCGGGCTTGGATAAAGTGATTGAACAACGCAGCCATAAAAATGCAGGTATTGGTTTTGGTGCTGAAGTTAAGTCAGCAGACTCTTCACGCTCTCTGAGTGAGACATTTAAAGATGTTGAGCCGGAAGATTTAGTCAAGTATGGCCTGATCCCAGAGTTTATAGGTCGTCTACCTGTTGTTGCCACTCTGACAGAACTTGATGAAGATGCTTTAATTCAAATATTAAATGAACCTAAAAATGCATTAACTAAGCAGTTTGCTACGCTTTTCCAAATGGAAGATGTTGAGTTAGAGTTCCGAGAAGATGCGCTAAAAGCCATTGCACATAAAGCGATGGAACGTAAAACTGGAGCTCGTGGGTTACGATCTATTGTTGAAGGTGTATTGCTAAATACAATGTATGAATTGCCCTCAGTTGATAATGTGAGCAAAGTTGTTGTTGATGAAACAGTGATAAAAGGTGAATCGGATCCAATTTTGATTTACGAAAATAGTGGTCAAGACAAAGCTGTCTCAGAGTAATACCACTGTTGAATAAAAAGGAGCCTATGGCTCCTTTTTTTATCAACATATTGAACTTTATGGTAACTATCCCCATATAGCTATCTATATTATTAAAATAACGAATTGCGAAGAGAATCAAATGACGCTTGAGAGAACGGATCGAGTCGAAATCCCTGTGTTGGCGCTACGAGATGTCGTTGTATATCCACATATGGTGATCCCATTGTTTGTTGGCCGAGAAAAGTCGATAAAATGCTTAGAAGCGGCAATGGAAAATGACAAACAAATATTTTTAGTCGCGCAAAAAGATGCGTCTGTTGATGATCCAAGTACAGACGAAATTTATGATGTAGGTACGATTGCCACCGTACTGCAACTACTCAAGTTACCGGATGGTACAGTAAAAGTGCTTGTTGAAGGTACGCAGCGCGCGAAGATTGATAAGTTTATAATCTCTGATGAATATTTTCTGGCTGAAGCACAGTTTGTTGAGTCTCAAGATATAGATGAACAAGAACAAGATATCTTTATTCGCAGCGCAGTGAGTCAATTTGAAGGATATGTAAAACTCAATAAAAAAATACCACCCGAAGTACTCACATCTGTATCAGGTATTGACGAAGCTGCTCGCTTAGCGGATACAATGGCTGCACATATGCCAATTAAGGTGCCTGAAAAACAAAAAGTATTAGAGTTAGACAGTGTCACTGGGCGATTAGAGTATTTAATGGCTTTGATGGAAGGCGAAATAGATTTATTGCAAGTTGAAAAGAAAATTCGCTCTCGTGTTAAAAAGCAAATGGAAAAGTCACAACGCGAGTACTATTTGAACGAGCAAATGAAAGCCATTCAAAAAGAGCTGGGCGAACTGGATGATGTACCGGATGAATTTGAAGCACTGAAAAAACGTATCAGTGAAGCGCAAATGCCTGCTGAAGCAGAAGAAAAAGCCACATCTGAACTTAATAAGTTGAAAATGATGTCGCCAATGTCGGCTGAAGCTACGGTAGTCCGCTCATATATTGATACGATGATCAATGTGCCGTGGAAAAAGCGTTCCAAAGTGAAAAAAGATTTAGCGGGTGCGCAAAAAATTCTGGATGCTGATCATTATGGCTTAGAAAAAGTCAAAGAACGTATTATTGAGTATCTTGCCGTTCAGCAGCGAATTAATAAACTTAAAGGTCCAATATTGTGCTTGGTTGGTCCTCCAGGCGTCGGTAAAACCAGTTTAGGGCAGTCTATTGCGCGTTCTACGGGACGTAAGTATGTGAGAATGGCTCTGGGTGGTGTAAGAGATGAAGCAGAAATTCGAGGCCATAGAAGAACATATATTGGTTCTATGCCAGGTAAGCTGATTCAAAGCATGAGCAAAGTAGGGGTTAAGAATCCGCTGTTTTTACTTGATGAGATTGATAAAATGTCATCAGATATGCGTGGAGATCCGGCATCTGCATTGTTAGAAGTTTTAGACCCTGAACAAAATAGTAATTTTGCTGATCACTACTTAGAAGTCGATTACGATTTATCTGATGTTATGTTTGTCGCTACGTCAAACAGTTTTAACATTCCAGGGCCATTATTAGACCGGATGGAAGTAATAAGGCTATCGGGGTATACAGAAGATGAAAAACTGAATATCTCCATTCAGCATCTAATTCCAAAGCAAGTTAAACGTAACGGTTTAAAAGCGAACGAAGTTGAAATAGAAGATAGTGCTATTATTGGAATTATCCGCTATTACACTCGTGAAGCAGGTGTACGTAATCTGGAGCGTGAAATTTCTAAACTGTGCCGCAAAGCCGTGAAAGAGATTTTACTCAATAAAGACACGCAAAAAGTAATCATCAACCAAGATAACTTAGAGTCATTTCTAGGCGTACAACGTTTTGATTATGGCAAAGCTGAAGATGGTGATCGTATCGGTCAGGTCACAGGTTTAGCATGGACTGAGGTAGGTGGTGATTTACTTACAATAGAATGTGCGGCAGTTCCAGGTAAAGGTAAATTGACATTTACTGGCTCTTTGGGTGATGTGATGCAAGAGTCTATTCAGGCCGCGATGACGGTTGTACGTAATAGGGCTGACAAGTTACGGATAAATGCAGATTTTCATGAAAAACGAGATGTACATGTGCACGTACCTGAAGGCGCCACACCAAAAGATGGGCCAAGTGCAGGCATTGCAATGGTAACTTCTTTGGTCTCTAGCTTAACGGGTAACCCTGTGCGCTCAGATGTGGCCATGACCGGTGAAATTACCTTACGTGGAGAAGTACTGCCGATCGGAGGCTTGAAAGAGAAGTTACTTGCAGCACATCGGGGAGGAATTAAGACGGTTATTATTCCAAAGATTAATGAGCGTGACTTAAAAGAAATTCCAGAGAATGTGAGAGAAGGCTTAGAAATCCACCCAGTAACTTGGATTGATGATGTATTATCACTTGCGTTAGCTAACCCAGTTGAGAGTTTTTCTGTTGAAAACTCAAAAAAATAAGAAAAAATCGAAAAAAGTGCTGCAAAAGGGTTTTCAAATCTAAAAGGTATGTTAACTTAGGCACTGGTTCAAGCCTAGCCCTTATGTAGCCTAGGCTTGAGCAAGATTACGCATTAGAGAGTCGCTGTGATGTCTCTAGTATGAATAATAAAAGTGGTAGTTATCAAAACAAGCTCTCGCTTTTGATAATAACAATGTAAGAGGATGATATTGTGAATAAATCTCAATTAATCGATCAAATCGCAGCTGATGCTGATATTTCTAAAGCGGCCGCAGGTCGTGCGCTAGATTCGTTCATTGAATCTGTAACTGGTGCGTTAAAAGATGGTGATTCTGTAGCTCTGGTTGGTTTTGGTACTTTTTCCGTGCGTGAACGCGCAGCACGCTCTGGTCGTAATCCGCAAACTGGTGAGACAATTCAAATTGCAGCGGCTAATATCCCTTCTTTCAAAGCGGGTAAAGCGTTAAAAGATGCAGTAAACTAATCCACTTGGATTTTTAGCGCGGTTTTACACTGTTTCACACTATTTGCATTTCAAAGCCGTGTGTTGCTTCAAGAAAAAAAGCGTATCTGATAAGATACGCTTTTTTTACATTAGCAAGAAACTTCTAAAGCGCGTATGTGCTTTGGCTTAGATAAGAGAAAGAACAAATGCTTGAAAAGATCAGAGAGGGCTCTCAAGGCCCAGTAGCCAAAATTATTCTTGGTGCAGTAATCTTGTCTTTTGCTCTAGCAGGGATCGGTGGTTACCTAGGTCAAACCACAGAGCAACCTGTTGCAGAAGTCAATGGAATAAAAATTAGTCAAACAGATTTTGCAAGGGCATACCAAAATGAACGGGCTCGATTAGAGCAGCAGTTTGGAGAATACTTTGCACAAATTTCGTCAGATCCGACTTATATGGCACAAATTCGTAAAGGGGTAGTTGATAGACTGGTTCAACAAGAATTACAAAATCAACTCGCCATTGAGCTTGGCCTACGAGTAAGTGATGAACAAGTGAAGCAAGCCATTGTTGAAATGCCTTACTTCCAATTGGGTGGTGAGTTTAGTAATGAGCGCTATTTACAAGTAATACGTCAAATGAACTTCCAACCAGATACTTTTCGTGAATATTTACGTGAAGAAATGACTCGCTCTCAATTGGTTTCGGCAGTTGCAGGTACTGAGTTTGTTTTATCAAATGAGCTAAAAAGTACGGTTGCTCTGCAGCAACAAACGCGCGCACTTGATTATATTGTCTTAAGTAAAGACAAAGTTAAAGACCAAGTATCAATTGAAGAAGATGCAGTATCGAATTACTACGAGTTAAATCAAGATAAATATCAATCAGCAGAACAAGTTTCAGTACAATATTTAGAGCTTAAGGCCGATAATGTTGAGCCTGAAACGGCCATTACTGATGCAGATGTGCTTGCGTATTATGAAGAAAGTAAAACACAATACTTAGAGCCTGAAAAACGTCGTGTTTCACATATATTAATCGATAATAGTGAAGATGATGCGACGGCCAATGCTAAAGCACAAGACTTGTTGTCACAGTTACGCTCAGGCACAGAGTTTTCTGAATTAGCAAGTACGCAGTCAGATGACATTGTCAGCGCAGAGTTAGGCGGTGATTTGGATTGGATCGAACGTGATATGATGGATCCTGAGTTTGAAACTGCAGCATTTGCACTAGAAAATGTTGGTGATATCTCAGAAGTTGTAACATCAGAATTTGGTTATCATATTATTCAATTGACGGATATTGAGCGTGAAGAAATTCAACCGTTCGATGACGTTAAGGCAGACTTACGAGCTGAGTTAGAAAAGAACGCAAAAGTTGACGCATTTTATCAAAAGCAAACTGAAATTGCTGAGTTGGCGTTTGAAATGTCTGACTCACTTGAAGATGCGGCGTTGGCTGCGGGTGTTGAACTTAAATCAACGGCGTTGATTAATCGCTCAGTACTACCAGCACCATTAAATACGCCAGCAGTAACACGTACGCTATTTACTCCAGAGCTACTAGAAGATCGAGTGAACTCGGAAGTCTTGGAAATTGGTGCAGAGCATATTATTGTTGTTCGAGTGTTAGATTATGCCGCTGCTGCAACAAAACCGTTTGATGGGGTTAAAGCGGAAATCGAAACAACGCTTGTTAACGAAAAAGCATCAGAGCTGATCAATGAGCGAGCTAAAACTTTATTCAGTGCATTGCAAGGCGGTAAGCTATTATCTGATATTGCTACGGAAGAAGGTGTTGAATTGAACTCAGAAGCTGCCTTAGCACGTCAAACTTACTCGGTTGCGCCCGCCATTGTGACAGAGGTATTTAAGCTTCCTCATCCGGCGGATGAAAAGTTTGAAATGGCTGTTGTTGCCTTGAATAATGGAGATGCGGCGTTAGTACAATTGAAAAAGGTTAACGAGGTTGAGCTTTCAGTGGAAATTGATGAACAACAAAAGCAAAGCATCACAAATACTCAGATTAACAAAAATTACTTAGCGTTTGTTAACGCGCTTGAAGCTAAAGCGGATGTGACACGTCCACAAATTCAGGTATCAGAGCAAAATTAACTGGACTAGGGTCAACTATTTTAAAAAGGGCATCGATTTGATGCCCTTTTTTATGACTACTAGGAGGAGATAATGCTTTGCTATGATTTCATATTGTATTGTTTAATGGCATAGTTTAAGTAACGACATATGTTGTTAAATATTATAGAAGATAAAGGACTCTGGGGAATATTATGCCAATAGAAATCAATTTCGAATTATCAGATGCAGACTTAGCGCATTTTAAAACAATGATGCAAAATGTTATTGCTAAGAGCAATCATACCAATGAAGAAGAAATAATTAGTAAAGCCCGAAAACTCATATTAGAAATGGAGCAAGCTGAGTTACCAGAATTTGTTCGAACTCGAATGACATCACTGGCATTGTTGATTGATGCAGTGCAAGACGTTGAATGGCAAGTACCAGAAGAAGAGAAGAAAGCCATTATTCTATCTTTGGCATATTTCAGTGAACCTGAAGACGTAGTGCCAGATCACATTCCAGGTTTGGGTTATATTGATGACGCAATAATGATTGAATTAGTGTTACAAGATTTATCGCTGGATCTCAGAGCTTACAGAGAATTTTGTAGCTTTAGGGCAACAGAAGAAGCGCGTCGAGGCGACGAAGCAAAAGTAGATAGAGAAAGCTGGCTTGAAGGTACTCGCTCGCAACTGCGTGCGACGATGCGACGAAACCGGAAATCTGCAAAGCCGCGATTATTATCTCGCATTATGTAAGTTTATCACATGTAGTTTGGTCGAGTTCTAACGACCAGGCTACATTTATTGATCGTGGATCACTGCTAACAGTCGCTCCCGAGGTTGGCTGAGCTAACCCTATGCAAATAGTATTTGCAGTGTTATGTGCGCTCAAATTACCTTCTTCATATAAATTACTCAGTAAGTCTCTTGTTTATTAGGATACGGATTTCATATTAAAAGGGTCAAATATTAATGAGTGAGGTGAAAAACCAACCTTGTACGACACATCAGTGGAGAGTATTCGAAGTAATTGACTTAAAAAAACGAGAGTTTTTTGAGTTTAAGTCGGTTTCAATTATAGCTTGTAAAGCCGCTAGTGAGCACCAACGGCTACAAACAATGGTCGCTTTCTAAGATGACTTATCAATAATATGCACATCTCTTTGTGGAAATGGAATAGCAATGTCAGCTTGATCTAATGCTGGTTTTATCGCTCGATTAATATCAAAATATACATCCCAATAGTCCTCTGTTTTACACCATACTCGTAGGGTTAAATCAATAGAACTGTCTCCATACCCTGTGACACCGACAAAAGGCTCTGGGGTTTTGAGTACTGAATTATTTTCTAACGCCATATTTGTGAGAGCTTTCTCAGCACCATCAACCGATGCTGAGTAACTTATGCCAACACTGAGGTCAACACGTCTAATTGACTCATGGGTGATGTTTTTAATTTTCTCACTTGCTAAAGGTCCGTTAGGCAAAATTACACGACGGTTATCCAATGTGGTTAAAAATGTACAAAATACATCGATAGCTTCAACAACGCCTTCTTCCCCTTGAGCCACGATATAGTCACCGACTTGAAAAGGCTTAAAAATTAGAATGAGCACACCTCCTGCAAAATTGGACAGACTACCTTGTAAGGCTAAGCCTATTGCTAACCCCGCAGCACCTAAAATTGCAATGAAAGAAGTCGTTTGTACGCCGATCATAGAGATAACAGAAATGAACAAGCAGGCTTTTAAGAGTACTGTAGCCATACTGCATAACCATTTACGTAAAGATACGTTAAATTCTTTCTTTTGTAGCAAGAAGTCAACGCCCTTGCCAATAAGCGAGATGACCCAGAGGCCAATAATGAGTGTTAATATTGCTAACACGATTTTTGGGGCATACAAAATTGCCATTTCAATAACGGTGTTTAGAAGGTGTTCGACATCTATTTGGGAAAAGTCCATCATATAGGTTTCTCTTTGTGTTTATAGTTAGAAAGCACTAATAATTGTAGCTGAGTTATTAATTTTTGTTCGTTGTTGTTATGGAAGAATGCTTTGAAGAGGAGCAGATACTTAGTGCTGATAAGTTTCTTATCAGCACTATAGACTTAAATAATGTAAAGTTAGTGCGCGTTACATGTCTGAGGTATTGGTGGCAATTTGTGAGTCGCGTTCTAAGTTATCCAATTCATCTAGCAGTTCAAAAAGCTCAGGTTCAATGTCACTAACTGCTACTTGCTTTTTCAAACCTGTTTCTAAAGCTTCTGCTAATTTTTTAAGCTTAGGTACACCTGTATAACAGCATGCTCCGTGGAATTTATGAATCACACTTAATAGCTGTTCACTATCGTTTTGCTCTTGTGCTTGGTGAATATTTGTTTTTGTTTCAGTAATACTCTTTAGTAGCATATTTAACATTTCAATTGCTAAATCTGGTTTTCCTCCCGCATGTTGCAATGCCAACGGCCAATCCAGCAAGTCACTGATAAAAGGAGGGCGACTTACTGTGGGTTGAGACTTATTTCTGGGTACAGACGATGGTGTCGTTTGGCCATAGTCACAAATGGTTTGTTTAAGCATATCCTCGTCAATAGGTTTGGTCAGATAGCCACTGAACCCGTCTTTTAATAGTTGGTTTTTTTCACCTGGGAGGGCATGGGCAGTTACTGCAATAATGGGAGTTTCTTCATTGAGTGATGCTTCCTTAATCGTTTTACACGCAGTGATACCGTCCATTATCGGCATCTGTATATCCATAAAAACTAAATCGTATTTATGCATTTTACATAGGCTAACGGCTTGGGAGCCATTGTGCGCCGTATCGATGGCTTCAATTTGCTCAGAGAGTAAGGTAGAAAGCAGCTTTAAGTTGGCATCATTATCATCCGCGATAAGCGCTTTCAAGGGCAGTATTTGCTCTCGGTTTTCTTCAATCCCAATACTAGGGTGATCAAGGCGATAGGGGGCTGCGAGAATCTCGCATAGTTTTCTGTGATTGAGTGGTTTACTCAAGCAAGCATCGGCGCCACTGCCGATAAGGGATTCACGCATATTATGCGATATAGTATTGAGCATGAGGTATAGGTAATCGGCAGATTCTCGGGCTTTACTAATATAGCCCTTTACGGTTTGCATATGCTCAACGCTTGCCATGTTGCCAATGAGACAAACATCAAAATTAAAATCCTGTGTCAGAGCAGCTAAAAATTCATCTTCAGTTTGACAGGCAGTAACTTGCATTTCCCATTCATGAAGTTGTGCTACAACAGAATAATGGGTATGTTCTTGTGGTTCAAAGTACAGCACCCTCTTATTATGGAGTGAACCGCAAGGTAAATCGTCGTTATAGAGGCGGTTGGGTAATTCAAAAACAGAGTTGAATGTAAAGCATGTGCCGCTTCCAGATGCTGAGTTGAGCGTGATCCTACCTTTCATCGCTTCAACGATGTGTTTGGTTATGATAAGCCCTAAGCCCGTTCCGCCAAACTTTCGAGTGATACTAGAGTCAGCTTGCCCAAATGGAGTAAATAAGGCATCTTGTTTATCCATCGCAATGCCCACACCGGTATCACTGACCGACACTAAAAGAGATGCGTGCGTTTCGTTAAGCAACCGATGACTAATATCGACCTTCACGGAACCTTGCTCGGTAAACTTAATGGCATTACTGATCAAATTAATTAGGATTTGTTTTAATCTAGTTGGATCACCTACCAAGTTATCGGGTACTTGTCTATTTATCGAAATAGATAACTCTAGTTGTTTATCATGTGCACTCGGCGCAAGTAGGGTCATCACTTCATTGACAGCATCACGTAGCTGAAATTGAATGTTTTCCAAATCCATAGCACCCGCTTCGAGTTTTGAGAAGTCTAAGATATCACTGATAATAGTCAGTAGACTATTTGCAGATAATTCAATGGTATCTAAGTAGTCTTTTTGGTGTTTATTAAGGGGAGTTTTATATAACTGTCGGGTAAAACCGATGACACCGTTGAGAGGCGTGCGCAACTCATGGCTCATTTTTGCTAAAAAGTCAGATTTTACGCGGTTGGCATCTTGAGCCTCTTTCTTGGCAATATTTAACTGGATATTTTGTGTTTCATATTGTTCTAATGTTTCACGATAATCACTGGTGGCCTGATCAATGTGTTTTTGCATTTCGTCACGTTGACCTGTCATTTTATTATTTATTGTGTTCAAGCCTTGTCTAAGTAGTTCAAATTCACCTTGCATGTGACCTTGTATACCGATATCACGTTTACCTTCAACAAGTTTATCCGTTGCTAATAGTAACCTTGAAAGTGGCATAGTGAACATTCGGCTGACTCGTAATGACAGTAATGCACTGAGCAAGATAGCAATGAGTATAATGCTACTGCTTAAAATAAGAGCATGTTGCTGAGAGATTAATGCTTGGTCTTGACTGATCTCTACTGCCAAAATAGCAAGCGTGTCAGGGTGAGCTTCGCTCCAATCATTAGTGTGCTTGGCATAGTGTTTTATAGGTGTGTAAAAGACGAAGGTATCAGCGAGTTTTACCATTTCCGTTTGATGTAGCTGACTTGCGTCCCCTAAATAATACAATTTATTAAATTTTTCATGAAAATTGCTCGTCAGCAACAATTGATTGTCCTGATCGAATACGGAGATACTTTTAACTAAAGGCGCATGTTTGTTATGCGCCGTGCTTAAAACGCGATGTAAGTTAATGCGATCTTGAGAAACAATACTGTGTTCTGTCGCAATCGCGAGAGGTTCTGAAATACTGCTACCTTGTTGATTGAGAATTTGTTCAAGCTCAACATAGCGATTTACGGTAAAATAGCCTCCTAAGATTAAGCCGATCAGTACCGTCGGAATTAAAGTCAGAATAAGAATGCTATCACGCAGGCTAAATTTGGTCATCTGAGGCAGTTAGTCACAGTAATTATTTTGACTTTAGGTTATCGATTTCAGCGCTGATAAGCAATGTTTAAGGGGCAATGTTATGGCACAGATTTTTCGTCCAAAAAAGCGGGCAGTAGATAAGCAAGCTATTGAAGTAAAAATACATTCACTAGACCACCAAGGTCGTGGTGTTGCTAATCATAAAGGCAAAGTGTGTTTTGTCGAGGGAGCCTTGGTAAATGAACGAGTAAAAGCGCAAGTTTTGCAGGATAAGTCTAAATTAATTGAAGCTAAAACACTTCAAGTAATTGAGCCGAGCAATGAACGTGTCACGCCGTTCTGCCGCGACAATGACATATGTGGAGGATGTCAGACACAACACTTGGCACTTTCTTCACAGCTTTTTCATAAACAACAGGCGGTTGATAAGCTTTTTCAAAAATTTGCACAATATGATGTAGAATGTTGGCAACCCGCGATTGAAAGTAAACCTAAGTATTACAGACGCAGTGCACGTATTGCGTGTTTCTATGATAAAGGGAATAAGCTTCTGAAATTAGGCTTTCGTGGTTTTAAGAGTAAAAAAATCGTTGAAGTAAAAAACTGTCAGGTTCTAACCGGCCATTTTGATAATATCTTTGAAGACTTGAGAGCGTTATTAAATAGCCGAGATGGGTATTGCTCTGTTAGTCATGTTCAATTATGCGATGCCGATAATGGCCAATTCGTACTGCTAAGGCATACAAAAAGTATTACGGCCCGCGATAAAGATTATCTGCAAGAGAAAAGTCACGCTTTGGGCTGGAAAATAGTATGGGATAATGGTGAAAAAGTGTCAGAGCTTAACGAACTGCCATATTATATTGCAGATGATGTGCGTTTTAATTTCACATTGGATAATTTTGTACAGGTTAATGCTGAAGTAAATGCGGCAATGTTGATGCAAGCATTGGTGTGGCTAGAGGTATCTCATAGCGATAGGGTATTAGATCTATTTTGTGGTATTGGTAATTTCTCATTATTGCTCGCAAAACGAGCAAACAGTGTCACTGGTGTTGAAGGCTCAGCTTCATCTGTTGCAATGGCTAAACAAAATGCGCAAACTAATCAAATAGAAAATGCAGAGTTCCATTGTTTTGACTTAACACAGGATATGGCGCAAGCGCCATGGTTTGACCAAAGTGCAAAGGTATTGGTGTTAGACCCTTCACGTACGGGAGCATTTGGCATATTGCAGCAAATGCCATTAACGCAATTCAATAAAGTACTTTATGTATCATGTGATCCAGTAACATTAGCCAGAGATAGCAAATTATTGCTAGATAGTGGACTTTCACTTGTGAAAGTAGGGTTGATGAATATGTTCCCACATACAGGGCATATCGAAACAATGGCGTTATTCCAAAGGAGATAGTACAGATGGTTGCCACCCGTCAATCACATCAACAGCAGCAGTCGGATGACTTTTCAACTCGACTATCGCAACTCAGTTTATCTGCAGACAAACTGGCTTATTTGCAGCGAGCACATGATTTATGTCCGGCTGAACTTGATGCTACAAGGTTACATAACGCCATTGAAATGGTGGAGATTTTGGCTGAGTTGAATTTTGATTCGGAGTCATTAGCAACCGCCTATTTAACCCCATACTTTTTAAATAAGCAAATTGACCTTGAAAACGTGCAAGCAGAATTTGGTGACAACGTGACTTTGTTGCTAAGTGGTGTAGAGCAAATGGCTACTATCAGTACATTGGCGCACCAAGGCAAAGGGAATGTGCAAATTGATAATGTGCGACGGATGTTGTTAGCCATGGTCGAAGATGTGCGTGCTGTTGTCATTAAGCTCGCAGAACAAATTTGTCATTTGCGGGCTGTTAAGAATTCAGATGAGGAAGAGCGAGTAATTGCAGCAAAAGCGACAGCTAATATTTTTGCACCTTTAGCAAACCGCTTGGGGATTGGACAGTTAAAGTGGGAACTGGAAGACCTTTCTTTTCGTTATTTACACCCAAAAACATACAAATCGATTGCAAAACAACTTGCAGATAAGCGCTTAGATCGCGAAGCGTATATGGAAAATATGGTGCATTCAGTAACAACCAAGTTAGCTGAAGCGGGAGTAAAAGCGCAAGTTTATGGCCGTCCGAAGCATATTTTTAGTATTTATAAGAAAATGTCTCAGAAAAGCTACGAATTTGATCAACTTTTTGATATTCGTGCAATGCGCGTTGTGGTTGATGAGCTTCAAGATTGTTATGCCGCGTTAGGAATTGTACATACGAACTGGCGTCATTTACCGAAAGAGTTTGATGATTATGTTGCAACGCCAAAACAAAATGGCTACCAATCAATTCATACGGTGGTTTTTGGACCAGAAGGTAAAACCATTGAAATCCAAATTCGCACAGAAGAGATGCATCAAGATGCCGAGCTAGGTGTTGCTGCACACTGGATGTATAAAGAAGGTGCGTTGCCAGGCAGAGGTTCGGGCTATGAGCAGAAAATTAGTTGGTTAAGGAAGCTACTTCAGTGGCAAGAAGAAGTGGTTGATGGCAGCGACTTAGCTGACGAACTGAAGAATCAAGTCGTTGAAGACCGGGTTTACGTTTTTACGCCAAAAGGGGATATTTTTGATTTACCTTTGGGGGCAACGCCACTGGATTTCGCGTATTACATTCACTCTAATGTTGGACACCGATGCATTGGCGCAAAGATTTTTGGTAAAATAGTGCCTTTCACACATAAACTCGTAACTGGCGATCAAATAGAGATATTAACGCAAAAAAATCCTTCGCCCAGTCGAGATTGGTTAAACCCCTCTCTTGGTTATATTCATTCTTCTCGAGCTCGCAGTAAAATACATCACTGGTTTAAGCAACAAGACCGCGATAAGAACTTGATAGCAGGAAAAGAGATATTAGACGTGCAATTGCATAAGCTGGGTTTGACGTATAAGCACTTAGAGCCGGCAATTTCACGGTTTAATTTCAAAGAGCTTGACGATTTGATGGTTGCTATTGGGGCTGGCGATGTACGCATAAATCAATTTCTTAATTACATTATTGATAAGCCTGAAGAAGAAGCGACCGTAAAAATTTCGTCTCCACGTAAACATCGAGGAGATAAAAATGGCATTGTAGTAGATGGTGTCGGTAGTTTGATGAGTCACGTGGCCAAATGTTGTCAACCAGTGCCTGGAGACGACATTGTTGGATATATTACACAAGGTCGAGGTATTGCTGTACATCGCAGTGACTGTGATTCGTTTATGCATATTTGTAAGCAAAAGCCTGAACGTGAGATTGCTGTAAGTTGGTCATCAGAAATACAAGCAGCTTATACGATAACGGTTCGAATTGAAGCAAATGATAGACAGGGCTTAATTCGAGATATTAGCTCAGTACTGGCCAACGAAAAAGTGAATGTCCTCAATATGAACGTGCAAACAGATGATGCACGTGATGTGGCGATATTTGAGATGAAAATTGAAGTATCTGATTTATCAGCAATGAATAGACTGTTAACTAAACTCCATCAAATAGAGGGCGTGTTTGACGCTAAGCGTCAACATTGAGTGAAGAAAAAATGTCCGAAAATGTAGCGACACTATTAAAAATTATGGCCACTTTACGTGATCCTAAAACTGGTTGTGATTGGGATAAAGCACAAACACTTCACTCAATTGTGCCGCATACGATTGAGGAAGCTTATGAAGTTGCAGGGGCAATAGAAACAAATGATATGCCTGCATTAAAAGGCGAGTTAGGTGACTTGTTGTTTCAGGTAGTTTTTTATGCACAATTAGCACAGGAACAAAATTTATTTGATTTTGATGATGTGGTGGATACGTTAAATGAAAAGTTAGAACGACGCCATCCTCATGTGTTTAAGCAACAAGTCACTTTGTCTGAATCAGAGCTAGAACAACAATGGCAAGACATTAAGTTACACGAACGAGCAGAACAGGCTCATAAGTCGAAAGTACTCTGGGATGATATACCTCGTATGTTGCCTGCATTGTCCCGAGCCCAAAAAATACAAAAGAGAGCTTCAGCATTGGGCTTTGATTGGCCAGACTATCATGGAGCACTTGAAAAAGTAGTCGAAGAAGTTGAAGAGGTCAGTGAAGCGTTAGAGCGTGATCCGCATTCGACGCATAGTGCGGAAGAAATTGGAGACTTGTTATTTGCGACAGTTAATGTAGCAAGACACGCGAAGCACGACCCAGAGCAAATACTCCGTCAAGCCAGCGATAAGTTTGTCGCGCGATTTGCCGATGTAGACACGGTTTTGCGCAAGCGAGGTGTAAACCTGAAAAAAGCAAGTTTGCAGGAAATGGATGACGCGTGGGAATATGTTAAAAAGCAACATAGGGACCAATGACTTTATAATTATTTAAGATTCAAGTTATATTTTAACTGGATTGATACGAGCAACTTTGCTACACTATCGCCCCGTCTTGATTCTTATTTAAATTCCATTTTTCCTGATATTCTAGGGTTCGCATGAGTACAAAATTTATCTTCGTAACGGGCGGAGTAGTTTCCTCCTTGGGTAAAGGTATTGCAGCTGCATCATTAGCCGCTATTTTAGAAGCACGTGGCTTGAATGTAACTATTCTTAAGCTGGATCCCTATATTAATGTTGACCCAGGCACAATGAGCCCGATTCAACATGGTGAGGTATTCGTAACTGAAGATGGTGCTGAAACTGACCTTGATTTAGGTCATTACGAGCGCTTTATTCGCACCAAAATGACCAGCCGTAACAACTTCACACAAGGTCGTGTATTTGAAGATGTATTACGCAAAGAGCGTAAAGGTGGTTACTTAGGCGCTACAATTCAAGTGATCCCACATATTACCAATGACATCAAACGCCGAGTATTAGAAGGCGCGGAAGGTCATGATATCGCCATTGTTGAGATTGGTGGTACGGTTGGTGACATTGAGTCGCAACCGTTTTTAGAAGCGATTCGTCAGTTGGGTACAGAACTTGGCCGTGAAAGTGTATTATTCATGCACCTAACCCTTGTGCCATTCCTTGGTGCGGCGGGTGAAGTAAAAACTAAGCCAACTCAGCATTCAGTAAAAGAATTACGTTCAATCGGTATTCAACCTGATATTCTGGTTTGTCGTTCAAATTGTAAACTGCCAGCAAATGAACGAGCGAAGATTGCGTTGTTTACGAATGTTGAAGAAAAAGCGGTTATTTCTTTGCAAGATGTTGATAGCATTTATAAGATCCCTGCATTGCTTAAATCTCAAGATTTAGACAACTTAGTGTGTCGTCGTTTCCATTTAGATGTGCCTGAAGCGGATCTTGTTGAGTGGGAACAAGTGCTGTACCAAGAATCAAATCCGACAGGCGAAGTCACGATTGGTATGGTTGGTAAGTACATTGAATTACCTGACGCATACAAATCCGTGAATGAAGCACTAAAACATGCGGGTTTGAAAAACCGAGTGACCGTGAATATAGAGTATGTTGATTCACAAAATGTTGAAAGCAAAGGTGTTGAATTATTATCGCATCTTGATGCTATTTTGGTACCGGGCGGTTTTGGTAGCCGAGGTGTTGAAGGTAAGATACTTGCTGCCAAATATGCGCGTGAAAATAAAGTACCATATTTAGGTATTTGTTTGGGTATGCAAGTTGCACTGATTGAATATGCACGAAATGTTGCTGGTCTTGAAGGTGCAAACTCCACAGAGTTTGATGCAGAATCACCACATCCAGTTGTGGGGTTAATCACGGAATGGCTAGATGCAGAAGGTAAAGTTGAAACCCGTGATGAAGCATCGGATTTGGGTGGCACAATGCGTCTTGGTTCTCAGAAGTGTCATGTGAAAGACAACTCAAAAGTATTCGAAGCTTATGGTAGCAACGAGATCTTCGAGCGTCATCGTCATCGTTATGAAGTAAATAACAACTATGTTGAGCGCCTTGAGCAAGCTGGTTTGCAGTTTACTGGTTTGTCAGAAGACAAGAAGCTAGTGGAGATCATTGAAAATAAAGATCACCCTTGGTTTGTAGCCGCGCAGTTCCACCCGGAGTTTACTTCAACGCCGCGAGATGGACATCCATTATTTGAAGGCTTTGTTGCAGCTGCACATCGCTTCCAAAAAGCAGAGTCATAATTCAGAAAAGCCGTGCAATCGCACGGCTTTTTTATTGTGTGAAAAAGTATGTATCGCAGTGAATCACTACCAGTATTTAATGCAATGCTTATTTGGTAATAACAGGATAGTAAGCACTTAACAATAAACTCACCATTTTGGGAATAAGAGGAATCAAGATGTCAAAAATCGTAAAAGTGATTGGCCGTGAAGTTATGGACTCACGCGGTAACCCAACAGTTGAAGCTGATGTTCACCTAGATACAGGTGCATGGGGGCGTGCATGTGCACCATCTGGCGCATCGACTGGCACCAGAGAAGCACTTGAGTTACGAGATGGTGATAAGTCACGCTATTTAGGTAAGGGTGTATTAACGGCCGTTAATTTCATCAATACTGACTTAGCACAAGCGTTAGAGGGTAAAGATGCCTTAGCACAACGCGATGTTGATCAAATTATGATTGACTTAGATGGCACAGAGAACAAAGAAAAATTTGGTGCAAATGCAATCCTAGCAGTGTCTTTGGCAACCGCGAAAGCTGCAGCCCAAGAAAAAGGGGTTGCATTATATGAACACATTGCCGATATCAATGGCACATCTGGTCAGTATTCAATGCCGGTACCAATGATGAATATCATTAATGGCGGTGAGCACGCTGATAATAATGTGGATATTCAAGAGTTCATGGTGCAGCCGGTTGGTGCGTCTAGTTTCCGTGAAGCATTGCGTATTGGTGCTGAGATATTCCATAGCCTTAAAAAAGTTTTGAGTGCTCGTGGCTTAAATACGGCTGTAGGTGATGAAGGCGGTTTTGCGCCAAACTTGAAGTCAAATGAAGAAGCGCTAGAAGTGATCACTGAAGCCGTTAATGCAGCTGGCTATGAAATGAATAAAGATGTAACACTGGCATTAGATTGTGCTGCATCAGAATTTTACGTTGATGGTAAGTATGACCTAAAAGGTGAAGGTAAAGTATTCGACTCAGAAGGTTTTGCAGGTTTCTTAGCTGATTTAGCGGCACGTTACCCGATTATTTCTATCGAAGATGGCTTAGACGAAAGTGATTGGACGGGTTGGAAAATCTTAACTGATAAAATTGGTGACAAAGTACAATTAGTAGGTGATGATTTATTCGTAACGAATACGAAAATTCTAACACGCGGTATTGAAGAGAAAATTGGTAACTCGATTTTGATCAAGTTCAACCAAATTGGTACATTATCAGAAACACTTGACGCTATAAAAATGGCGCAAGATGCAGGCTTTACTGCTGTGATTTCTCACCGTTCAGGTGAAACTGAAGATGCAACTATTGCAGACCTTGCTGTTGGTACTGCTGCTGGTCAAATTAAAACGGGTTCATTATGTCGTTCAGATCGTGTTGCTAAATATAATCAACTACTTCGTATTGAAGAAGCTCTAGGTGATAAAGCAACATATAAAGGTCGAAGTGAGATAAAAGGTCAGTAAATAATCCGCCTTAAAAAAGCCGCTGTATTGGCGGCTTTTTTGTAGCCAAATACCAGTAAGTACAGCTTAAAAGGAAATGTAATTATCCTTGAAAATGTTCTGTTAATATTTGTTGAGTAAATTTTGTTTTTAAATAAAACCCTCTCGGTAAAGTTTTGGTGAGTTTCCCATGCGGTCCAATGACGTCAGTTAAGGCTTTACTGTTTGCTGCCTTAGGCCTTATTTGCATAACTTCACCTAGGTGACCAGATATTTGTTCTATTTTCCCGAGTGCGATCAACTCAATTTGCTCTTCCCAATCTCTTTGTAATTGGTTAATTTGATATGTGTTGGGTTGCCATAAAAATCCAGAGCCAATTATTCTGTCAATCGGCTGTAACGCTCTTTCGGCTAAAACGGGCAACCAAAGCACATGGGCTAACTTTTTTTTAACGTTGCTATCATGAAATGTTGCGCCTGTAAGTCCAGTTAATGGAACCGTTGTTACGTAGGTGGTTTCAAGAGGCTTACCATTAAATCCAATAGGCAAAGATTTTAATTCAATTCCCAGTAGCTCGAAATCGGGAACCGGTTTTGAGCCAGCACTTGCGCCAAGTACATATTCTAATAACTGTCCTGGCCAGCCTTTTTCTTTGAGTAAATGTTCTGGTGTCTTAAATTGATACTGAGCCGCGAGCTCTCCCAAAGTAACCCCTGCTATGTCGTTTACGCGTTGCATGAGCTCATTTATTGTTGCTGGTGGGGATGGTCTTTGCACGATACTCTCTAGTTAGTGATCAAAGTAATTATGCCAACATTGTAACCTAAATATTTCAATTACATGAGTGGTTAACGCCATTGAATGTAAAGAATTCAGACAAGGTCAAGGGCTTATTGTTAGAGTAAAAAATGATGTTAAGAGCCTGTTATACAGTTCATTTCGAGGTGTGTTTTTTATGCAAATATAACTTACTTCTTGATAAAATAGGTTGTTACAATTAAATGGTTTCATCAATATAAACAAAGTACTAAATTCATAAAGGAAAAATGTGTTTATACATCTAATAAAAAGGCTCACACCACTTTCATTTATTTTTTTAGCTGCTTGCACTAACGATAGTAAATTAGGTTTTGAGTCATTTGTTGAGAAAGCGCTTACGCAGTTTTTAATCGACGAAGATGCCCAGGTGGTTTCTATTGCCATAGTTAGTGGGCAGCACAATTACCAAAACCATTTTGGCCAATTTCCAAATGGAACGAAACCCGGTCATGAAACTATATATGAAATTGCATCGATCACTAAAACATATACAGGATTACTCCTCGCTAAAGCAGTAACGGATAAAAAGGTAAAATTAGATGACGATATTAGAGCGTACTTAGGACCTGACGGTTATCAAAATCTACAATACTTAAATCAGCCAATCACTTTGCGCCATCTAGCAACACATAGAAGCGCGCTTCCTCAAGACTTTGCCTTTACTCGAGAAGATCTCAAAAATGGCAGAGCTTTTGAGCTGATATTAAATTACTCTAAATCGCAACTGTTTGAAGATCTGAGCCAATACCAACTGACTTCACGACCAGGGAGTGAATATCAATATTCAAATGTTGGTACGGAGCTCATTGGTTATACTCTTGAAAATGTATATAACAAGCCATTTTCGATGCTTGTTACAGAGTTTATTACTGAAAAATCTGGTGAGGAAGATACAAAATTTCGCATTACCAGCGACGAAATCAATAAGATCACCAAAGGGGTAGATGAGGAAGGTGAGAGCGCACCATTGCTTAGCCCATATTCTTTTTCAGAAGGAGGCTTAACATCAACTACTGACTCAATAACACGCTATATGCATTATTTACTTACCTCCAACTCTGCAGATGTCACCCTATCGCAAACGCTACTTGCAGGAAGTGCAAACACACATGGACATGCATTTTTTTGGAACACATATAAATATGATTCAAGTACGCCAATGCTTTATCACAGTGGAGGGTCAATAGGGACTTCTAGTTGGTTAGCCCTATATCCTGAACTGGGGGTGGGTATATTTCTCGTCACAAATATAGCGGCTGACAACACGCAGGATAAGTTAAATGAAATTGCCAACATAATCGTTGATAAATACACAAAAGCTGCTGAGTTAAAATAATAAGTGAGTAGATAAATCCTAGTAGTTAGCAGCCTTGCTAACTTTTAACTAGAGTTGGAAAGTTATGCTTTTCCTTGTTGTATTAAAGCATAAAGGCTGAGTTCGGTGTGTAGTATAAAGGTTCAAACTCTCCCAGCCTGCTTTCAACGTCACTTTAAAGAGTTCTGATCAGACAAAATGCGTGGTTGTTTTTTGTACTAAGTGTTTTTTGTCTAAATAAAAACCACATATTTATACAGTGTTTTTGATTAAGTTATTGATACTAAATGAAAAGAGAAGCTTTGTGACAAGAGCTAATATTGCACACAGCATTAGATTTTGGATAAATACAACTATATAAACATAATTATCCACAGAAACTGTGGAAAAGGTGGGGTAATTATATGTAAATTGTGGATTTGTTTGTATATTAGCCTTTTTCCTTCTTTTAATTTGGCAAGCTGTGGATAACATGAGTGAAAGCGTGAATAATGTTTGCTGTGTGGCATGAGTTGTGGAACAATCATTAAAAATCGACTTATAAAAGAGGCACTAAGGTGATTGATGCCGAAGGTTTTCGTGCCAATGTCGGAATTGTTATCTGTAACAATCAAGGACAGGTGTTTTGGGCACGTAGATATGGGCAGCACTCCTGGCAATTCCCCCAAGGTGGTGTTGATGAAGGTGAAACCCCTGAACAAACAATGTATCGTGAACTCAACGAAGAAGTTGGTTTGAAACCGGAAGATGTTGAGATTGTAGCAAGTTCCAAGCATTGGTTACGGTATAAACTGCCAAAGCGTTTGATCCGTAGAGACTCAAGCCCAGTTTGTATAGGTCAGAAACAAAAATGGTTTTTGCTAAAATTACGATGTAAAGATGAGGATGTTGACTTACTTCATACTCACCACCCTGAGTTCGATGATTGGCGCTGGGTTAGTTATTGGTATCCTGTCAGGCAAGTTGTATCATTTAAACGAGATGTATATAGAAGGGTGATGAAGGAGTTTGCGCCATTTGCAATGCCTTTTCATAAGAGAGAGCATAGCCACCGTGACCAGCCGTGGCGTAATAGAAAATAAATAGTGAGGCCATGTGTTAGCGACATTACGAAGTATTGTAGAATCGGTTGCACAACAGCCAACTTTAAATGATGCATTAAGTCAGTTTGTATCTTTAGTTAAAGACGCTATGAATACTGAGTGTTGCTCGATTTATTTTGCTGATTATAGTCAAGATAATTTTGTACTGATGGCAAGCGACGGGTTAAACCCTGATGCCATCGGTCATTTTGTTATTGGTTTTACGGAAGGGCTTGTTGGGCTAGTCGCACAACGTGAAGAGCCGATCAATATTGCACATGCACAATCCCATCCACGCTTTAAGCACTCCCCTGAAGTCTGCGAAGAGGGCTATAACGCATTTTTATCTGTGCCAGTTGTACACCAACGTAAAGTATTGGGTGTTATTGTGGTGCAGCAAAAGATTGCGAGGGTATTTAGTCATGATGAAGAATCATTTTTAATCACCTTATCTGCACAGTTGGCTTCTCAATTGGCTCATGCTGAAATTCAATCATCACTTGCTCAGGACGCCTTCTCTCATCAAACATCCGTGTTAAAAGGCGTACCAAGTATGCCTGGAATAGCAATTGGCGAAGCATTTGTTTTACTGCCCAAGCTAGATTTTACGAGTGTTGAATCACAAAAAGTAAATAATGTAGAGCAGCAGCGAGCGCTTTTCTTACAAGCTGTTACAGCAACAAGGCAAGAGTTTAAAGTATTGGCTAATACTTTGAGTGATAGTATTCCAAAAGAAGCATTGGCTGTATTTGAGGTATATCAGCAGTTGCTTGATGCTCAAAGTTTAGGTTTACAAGTCGAGCAGCAGTTAGTTGATGGTTGGTGCGCAAAAAGTGCATTAAAGCATGTAATAGACTCGCTAGTATCACAATTTAATGCGATGCAAGACCCTTATATCAAAGAGCGTGCGATTGACGTGAAAGATATTGGGCTTCGAGTCTTACATCATTTGATGGCGACTGAGCAGACTGTAAAAGTTTATCCTGAAAATACCATATTGGTTACTCATACGTTAGTACCTATGATGTTGGCCGATATCCCGAAAGAAAGGCTCAAGGGCGTAGTCAGTGTTCAAGGCGCAGCCAACTCGCATGCTTCTATTTTAACTCGTGCGATGGGTGTACCTGCCATTTGGGGCGTCGAAGATATTCCATTATTACAATTTGAAGCTAAAGATCTAATTTTAGATGCCTATGCTGGGCGGTTATATATTTCCCCATCGAATAGCCTGCGTCATGAATATGAACAGTTGAGACATCATGATAGTGCACTGCATGATAAGTTCGAAGCAGAGCACGCATTAGAACCCGAAACGTTAGATGGTGAGAAAATAAGTCTATTGTTAAATGCTGGACTCAATTTATCTACAGAGCAAGTAAGTGCTAACTATTGTGATGGTGTGGGCTTGTATCGAACTGAATCATGGTTTATGCAAAAAGGTCAGTTTCCCACTCAAAGTGAACAGGAAAAGTGGTATAGGGAAGTACTTAGTCGATATCACCCAGGCCCTGTTGTGATGAGAACATTGGATATCGGTGGTGACAAAGTTCTAGATTATTTTGATATTAAAGAAGAAAACCCGTTTCTCGGTTGGCGAGGGATCAGGGTATCGCTTGACCATCCTGAAATATTTCTCGATCAAATTAAGGCTATGATCAAAGCGAATGTTGGCCTCGGCAATTTGCGGATCATGCTGCCGATGGTAAGCCGTACAGAAGAAGTTGATGAAGCTTTACAATTGATTGAGCAAGCATATTTTGAATTGCAAGATGATTGGGCAGATCCGTTTTTGTTAATGGATAAACCTGAAATAGGCGTTATGTTGGAAGTACCTTCGAGCGTATACTTATTAAGTGATTGGGCCGATAAAGTAGACTTTTGCTCCGTTGGCAGCAATGATTTGACGCAATACTTATTGGCTGTTGATCGTAATAACTCTCAAGTTGCAGAGTTATTTGACCCTTATCACCCAAGTGTATTGAGAGTGTTGAACCATATCGCAATAACATGCCAAGAGGTTGAATTATCATTTAGTTTATGTGGGGAACTGGGCGGCGAACCTGAAGGGGCCATTTTATTGGTTGCAATGGGCTACCGCCGCTTGAGTATGAATATTTCGGCACTCAATAAGGTGAAATGGGTGTTACGCCGGTTACGGGTTGAGGATATGGAAATGCTTTTGAATGAGTGCTTGGCGCAATCTTCTGTTAAGCAAGTGCATAGGCTCTTACGTAGTTTTATGATTGAACATGATTTTAGTGAGTTGTTATACCAGTCAAAATAGCACTTTCCTTAGTGCGTCAATAGTTAGAATAGGCTACCATAGCCGCGAAAAAGCAGAAGAGAAACAATTCATGACCGAAACCCTTCTATTGATAGTTTGTTGTGCCTTGCTTGGCTGTGGTGTTGGTTTCTTGGCTGGGTTATTAGGGATTGGTGGAGGGCTTATCATTGTACCTGCTTTAAGCAGTATTTTACTATACTTTGAAGTGGTGGATTCACCTCACATCTTAGTAGTGGCAATTGCAACGTCATTGGCTTCAATTTTATTTACGTCTACTTCATCAGCGCTTGCTCATCATAAGAAAAAAAATGTGCCATGGGATATTACGCCATGGATTATGGGGGGGGTTGCATTCGGTGCGTTAGTGAGTGGTTTTATTGCAGGTTTATTGCCAGAAGCAGCGATACGAGTTATTTTCTCTGTCAGTGTGGTGTTGATAGCATTAAAAATGCTGTATAGCAGTACAAAAGTTCAGCAAAAAAAACGGCCTTTACCCAATCATCTTGTTTTAAGTGGTTTAACCGCTATGATGGGAGGGCTATCAGCAATGATTGGTATTGGAGGTGGGGCGTTGCTAGTTCCACTTTTGACTTATTTTGCTGTTGACATGAAAAAAGCGATTGGTTGTGCTTCTACAAGTGGTATTGTCATCGCGCTTTTTGGCTCTGTGGGGTATGTAACTTCGGGTAGCATTCATCACACATGGGCACAAGGTTTTGCTGGTTTTGTATATTTGCCAGCACTTTTTGGTATTGTTCTGACGTCTTGGTTTACGGCCCCTATTGGTGCTAAAGCAACGCAGTATTTACCCACTTCAATGATTAAAAAGATATTTGCAGCTTTATTACTTTTTATTGCTGTCAGTATGATAATGAACTAAAGGACGGCTATGGCTTTACAGTTTCCTGAAATAGACCCAATTATTTTTTCAATTGGACCATTGAGCGTACGTTGGTATGGCGTAATGTACTTAATTGGTTTTACATTTGCTATGTGGCTAGCGAATCGGCAAGCAGAGAAGCCAAACTCTGGATGGACGAAAGAGCAAGTGAGTGACATGCTGTTTTATGGTATGTTGGGGGTTATACTTGGAGGCCGGATTGGCTATGTATTATTTTATCAATTCTCCCATTTTTTAGAAAACCCGCTATACCTATTAAGAATTGATCAAGGTGGTATGTCTTTTCATGGTGGGGCTTTAGGCGTTATTGCGGCGATTGTTATTTTTGCTATTCGTACTAATAAGTCGATTCTCTGTGTGGGAGATTTTGTTGTGCCATTGGTCCCAGTCGGGTTATTAGCCGGGCGAATTGGTAATTTTATCAATGGCGAGCTCTGGGGGCGAACTACAGATGTTCCTTGGGCTTTTGTATTTCCTACTGGTGGACCTTTGCCAAGGCACCCTTCACAGTTATATGAAGCATTATTTGAAGGGTTAGTTTTATTTATTATGCTGATTTGGTTTGCAAAGCGACCAAGACCAGCGGGCAGTGTTGCTGGTTTATTTTTGTTAGGCTACGGTATATTTAGGTTTTGTATTGAATACTTCAGAGAACCAGATGCACATATTGGATTGTATGGTGGTGTGATATCACAAGGGCAGATTTTATCATTGCCAATGGTTATTGCCGGTGCAGTACTCATGGCTTGGGCGTATAAGAGGCAGTCTTTAGAACAGTCGCAATCAAATAGTTAAATTAAGTTAAGTTATGAAGCAATATTTAGAGTTAATGCGCCATGTAAAAGAGCAGGGCACAAAAAAAGAAGACCGAACTGGTACAGGGACCGTTAGTGTTTTTGGATACCAAATGCGCTTTAATTTGCAGGAAGGTTTCCCTTTAGTTACGACTAAAAAATGCCATATGCGCTCAATTATTCACGAATTGTTATGGTTTTTAAAGGGCGAAACTAACATTGCCTATTTAAAAGAGAATGGCGTGAGTATTTGGGATGGCTGGGCAACTAATGATGGTGAGTTAGGGCCTGTGTACGGTAAGCAGTGGCGCTCATGGAGTGGTCCCAATGGTGAAGTTGTAGATCAAATTCAAGATGTTATTGAACAAATTCAAAACAACCCAGACTCGCGCAGACTTATAGTGAGCGCTTGGAATCCTGCATTATTGCCGGATACAAATTATTCGCCAAAAGAAAATGCGCAAATGGGAAAGCAAGCACTCCCTCCGTGTCATACTTTATTTCAGTTTTATGTATTAGATGGGAAGCTTTCTTGTCAGCTTTATCAGCGAAGTGCCGATATTTTCTTAGGTGTACCATTTAACATTGCAAGTTATGCATTATTAACGATGATGATTGCTCAAGTATGCGATTTACAGCCTGGAGATTTTATTCATACGTTCGGTGATGCGCATTTATACTCTAATCATATGGAGCAAGTGGACGAACAATTATCTAGAGTTCCGTATGCAAAACCCACAATGAAAATTAACACAGAAGTAAAAGATATTTTTGCTTTTAAATATGAAGATTTTGAACTGGAGAACTACCAGGCTCACCCACATATTAAAGCACCTGTGGCTATTTAGGAGAGAAAATGAAAGCCGTTATTCCTGTTGCGGGACTTGGTACTCGCATGTTGCCAGCAACGAAAGCAATCCCAAAAGAAATGCTACCCATTGTTGATAGGCCGCTTATTCAATATGTTGTTAGTGAAGCGGTGTCCGCTGGCATTAAAGAGATTGTACTTGTTACTCACTCTAGTAAAAACTCGATTGAGAATCACTTTGATACGAGTTTTGAACTTGAAGCAACATTAGAGAAACGAGTTAAGCGACAGTTGCTCGCCGAAATACAGTTAATATGCCCGAAAGATGTAACAATTATTCACGTAAGACAAGGTGAGGCTAAAGGGCTAGGGCACGCCATTAACTGTGCAGCCCCGATTATTGGAGACTCCCCTTTTGTGGTGATGTTACCAGATGTGCTTATAGACGATGCGTCGAGTGATTTAACGAAGGATAACTTAGCAGAAATGCTGAGTCGATTTAAAGAAACAGGGAAAAGCCAGATAATGGTAGAGCCTGTCGCGCATGAGAATGTTGATAAGTTTGGCATCGCAGATATTGGCGATGTTGTACTTGATGCGGGCGCTAGTTGTGACTTAAATCTATTAGTAGAAAAGCCAAGCATTGAAGATGCTCCTTCAAATTTGGCTGTGGTGGGTCGATATGTACTGAGTAAAAATATTTGGCCTCTGTTAGCAAAAACTCCACTGGGTGCAGGTGATGAAATACAGTTAACAGACGCAATTGCTATGCTTATGAATGAAGATGCTGTGCAAGCGTACGCAATAAAAGGGAGAAGCCATGACTGTGGAAGTAAGTTAGGGTATTTACAAGCTAATATAGAATATGCTTTACGTAGAAGTGAGTTTGCTAGTGACTTAAAAGAACACATTAAGTCACTTTTATAATCGATTTTTTGAATTAACCTACATGTCTAATTAGGCGACCATTATGTTTAATCAAAACTGACGTATGGTCGCTCTATTCCTTCTCATAAATATACAAGTATGAGTTACATAAAGACTCTTACTTCTCTAATTACCTAATACAGAAACCACAAGGTTAGTAACAATTCTTTTTTGTGAAGTGACTTGTTGCGGCAAGGCTTTGCCATGCATACATGGGTTAAAGTATATCGGGTAAATACGCACATGGGTCTGCTGAGGATATTTTTTTATTATGGGT
Source organism: Pseudoalteromonas sp. MMG012 (assembly GCF_018100875.1). Lineage (NCBI taxonomy): Bacteria > Pseudomonadati > Pseudomonadota > Gammaproteobacteria > Alteromonadales > Pseudoalteromonadaceae > Pseudoalteromonas > Pseudoalteromonas sp. MMG012. The sequence goes on along the minus strand of NZ_JAGJEF010000002.1, from coordinate 33,289 downwards.
TTGTATCGCTGTTGCGAAGCCTCGATAAATGAGTCAGTTTTTAGAAACTAAAATCATGCAGCGTTTGTAATGGTTATTTAAGTTAATAGGTACTCAATTTGGGCTGTGAAATCACAAAAAATACATTACACGCAAGAAGGTAGGTAAGTGATAGAAATATTCATTGCTTTTTTGTAGAACGAGCAAGCAGTGTTGAATGAGTAACGAAACAGCAATATTGTATTGTAATGACAGGCCTAAGATACGTCATGAGTGCGTGTAACCAAATTTAGGTATGCTTTTTGCATTTGATAAGCAAATGATATTAGGACACGCACAATGCAATATTTACTCGTAATACTGATAGCGCTATTGGGCGGGTGTCAACTCGTTGAAGAACCTGCACCTAAGCATGTGGCATATATTGCGCCTGCAAAAAGCATGGCACCTTATACGGTGCATGAGTATGTCAGTAGTTTGACTGTGCAATTAAGCAATATAACAGGTATGCGTAAGAATAACGCACGTATCGCTATTACAAGCTTTTTTAAAGCTGACGCGTTAAGTAGTGGGCTCGCAAATCAGCAAGTTGTAGGCCTTAGTCAGCAGATTCAAGAAAGCCTACTCACCCAGTTTACTCAACTTGGTTATCATACTATAGAGCACCGACTTGACACACAAATGACTCTTATGAGTAACGCAGAAAGCATTTTGAGCCGAAATGCAGAGTCATTACGATTGCGCCAAAATATTGACTTTATCGTCACTGGAACACTGACACAGCAACAGCATGCTTACATAGTTAATGCTAGGCTGATAAATATGCAAGATGGACGTATTGTTTCAGCAGCTACAGCTGAGATACCGATAAATACGATGTGGACGGATGAAAAGGTCCAACAACGAAATGGTTTAATTTACCGAACTGAATACTAACGAGGAATCATCATGAAATTTCTATTTGTCGCGTCAATTTTTCTATGTACAGCTGGTTGCTCGATGTTTAATGCAAAAATGACGAGTAGCCAAGCTGAAGATACAATCGCAAATGATTCTCGAACTGTGGCAGCTCCAATGGCGAGTGCGCATTTATTTCAATCCAAAAAGGCGGTGCCCAATACTGCTTCTCAAATGACCTCTATTAGTCGGAAAAATATAAACCACTATGTCCGAGGTATGATGCAAGATATGGCTGAAAATTTGCAGTATGTTAATCAAAAGACCCCATTGGCAGTATCGAGCTTTGTTTTTCTAGATGATGAATATGATGATTCATCATTATTAGGCAATCAACTATCGGAAAGCTTTATGCATGAGCTACATCACTTTGGCGTTTCTGTGATCGACTTCAAAACGACAGACTATATGCGAGTGACACCTCAAGGAGACTTTGTATTCAGCCGTGATTATTTGGAATTAAATGAGGATCAAAACTTTCAGTATGTGTTGGCGGGTACTTTGGTAAATCATCAAGGGGGAGTACTTGTTAATGCTCGAATTATTGGATTAATGAGTAAAGCGGTAGTTGGCTCTGCTCAAGGGTTTATTCCGCAAACGGTTGTGGATGCATTAGGCAGCAGTTATCGAACAGATGGGATTATGATGAAGAAAGCGGATCGGTGAGGTAATTATGTTATTAATAAGTATTAGAGGCTTAGCTATTGGCTGTATTCTGTTGGTGTTTTCTGGATGTACGATGACAGAATGGTATGCAATTAAACAGCCCGTTAGCTACAAAGAACCAAGTACTATGAATGATAAACTAGAGGCAGGAGAAGCTGAAGTACTGAACTCAACGACCGTATATTATCCACAAAGTCACCATGTGAAACTAGAAAGTTATGTAGAGCAAATGGCGTTAGACTTGGTCGATACGATGGTGTCAGAGCAAGCAATTAATATTGCAGTTGCGTCTTTTGTAAATTTAGATCGTTCTTTGCAGGTCAGTACTCAGTTAGGTAATCAGCTTTCAGAAACTTTTATTCATCAATTGCAAAAGTTTGGGTACGGTGTCGTTGATTTTAAAACGACCAACCAAGTCGCTGTTACGGGGTATGGTGATTTTGTTTTTTCGCGTGATATAAAGCAACTAACAGGTGATAGAATTGCAAGTCATGTATTATCAGGCACCTTGCTGTACAGAGTGAATGGGGTAGAAGTGAATGCGCGTGTGATTGATATTGAGTCGAAGCGTGTTATTGCCAGCAGCACTAAGTTAGTACCAACTTATGTAATTCACGGCTCATCGATAGAGTCTTAAACCGCTGAGGATATGAAGGTTACACTTTTTCTTTAAAAGGTTTACAGATACTGGAATTTAAATGATAATCATTTTCATTTTGGTTGGATTTACTGTTGCTACACTTTATTTTAACTTTTATTTATGGTTTTTTCTTATGCCTATCTGCTGGTGCCTCAGCTAATATCGGTAAGGCTCAAGATCCAAAATTACTGTCTGTTTCAAATAACCCTGAACGTATTGAAGTCGTTGGGGTGCGTAAGCGCCTCTATGAAAAAGGGCTATTAAAAGACAGCATAGTCAAAACAGAACTCATTTCAGAACAGCAAATTAAAGCAACTCAGGCCGCAAATTTAAGCGAGGCCATTTCCAACTCTATAGGGATTAGAGTTTCTAATGAATGTTCAATGTGCGGTGCAAAGCGGGTGATGATAAATGGTCTTAAAGGTGAACATACAAATGTTTTAGTCGATGGTATTCCACTTCACACAATGTTGTCTGGGTTTTATGGGCTAGATGCAGTTGCAATGTCAGGTATTGGAAAAATCGAAGTTGCAAGAGGGGCTGGTGCTTCTCTCATTGCACCAGAGGCGATAGGTGGAACTATAAACTTAGTCACTCAAACACCGACTGAAAGTGGCGGTGAGCTTGATGCTTCTTTAGGGAATTTAGGGTATCGAAAGTTTGCCTTCATGGGGTCCGTGGTGCCAAAAGAACATGGTATCAGTACCAGTATGATTGTTCAATTAGATGAACGTAAGCAGTATGATGGAGATAATAATGGCGTGAGCGAAAGTCCGCAGTTAGAAAATCAATCATTTACGACATTACTATCATATGACTTTGATCGGGATACTGATATTCGAATTCGCTTTAATCATACTAAGTCAGAGGTATTTGGTGGTCCTATTTTAGGGGATGATTCAGGTACTATAAAAGATGTGCTAGCGAGTGTGTCATTAGGAGAAGCTCCTGCATTATTTGCTCAAGGACATGTCAATGACCGCTATATAGGGCATCCGTGGGAGACGGCTGAGTGGGTAAAAACACAAAGAAATGAAGTACTAGGGTCAGTATTAAGAGAGTTTGGATCGTCTTTTAATGGAATATTGAGTGTAGCCCGTGTTAATCATAAACAAGTATCATTTTATGAGGGGGTTGATTATGATGCGAAAGATAATATGGATTATGTCGACCTAAGGCTAAATTGGGATTTTAATTCAGACCACTTAATGACATTTGGCGTAGATTATCGGAATGAGCAAATGCGCTCTCACTCTCGTGCACTTGCAACACTGAATAACTATGTATCGGATAGTTTTGATTATTTGGTGCAAGGTATCTATTTACAAGATTCATGGACGGTAAATACGTGGTTAGAAGTATCGACAGCCATGCGATTAGATCATGTCAAAGCTGATTTTGTTGACCCGATGAAAGTGGGAATCGAGATAGATAAAACATTACTCTCTCCAAGAGTTGATAGTAGGGTTTTTCACTCGGAGGAGTTGACGTCACGCTTGTCTATTGGACAAGGTTACCGTGCGCCTTTGTCATTTTTTGAAAGTGATCATGGAATTCTAGATGCGCAAAAAGGGTACCTAATTGATGTGTCTCAACTTGAACGGTCTAAAAGTATCAGTTATTCGCTTAACTTTGAGAACGAAACATGGATAAACACCGCATCTATTGCATATACACAAGTAAAAGGGTTAGCTAGTTTAGAGAGTAATGATGCCGGCATACCGGTTTTGAGCCAATTAATTCAAACGGCTAGTGTGTTAGCTATAGACTTTGCGCTTTCGTATCAACTAAATAAAATGTTCAATATTGCTCTATCAGCAGAAGCATATAAATACAATGATCCCTTTAGGGCATCTTTTGCAATTGCCCCCATAGAAAAGCGGGGAACCGTTTCTTTTAATTGGCAGTATATCCATCATACCTTAGATCTGACTTTAGTTTATGTAACCAGTCGTAACCTTAAAGATTATAATTACTTTGGATATAATGATGTTAAAAACAAAAAACTAAAACCAACGGATGTACCAGCATTTTCGACCGTTGATTTCAAATATCAATTTAATTGGACGCGTGAGCTTACCTTATATATTGGTGCCAATAATGTACTGAATTATAGCCAAGCCCGTACAGGGAGTTCCCCGTTATTATTTGATGCCGAAGGTGGATATGACGTGACATATATTTACGCTCCTATGCGAGGAAGAATGGTATATGCTGGATTTGATTGGGATTTCTAAATTAGTCAGAAGCGTTCTATGTGTTTTGATATTGATGATAAGCGGGGCTGGATATGGGTATGTTGAGCAGCTTACCAGGCGGTTGGATGATGGAAGTGATAGCTCTTTGTACAACTTGCATGGACCAGGATTAACTCTGAGCTTTTTCACACCAGAATGTACTTGGTGTAAAAAACAGCATCGTGTGTTAACCGAACTTGCAGTGATTTGTCGAGAGCTTAACCCTGTAATGGTAGGAATTAATGGGAATAAGGTAGGCTACAAACAAACTTTGCGACGTATGTCTAACACACTTCCTGCGATCGTAGCCCCTCAGGGGCTGGTTGCTGCATTGCCTAATTTATCTGTTCCCCGTGTTATTGTGATTGACTCAAAATGGCAGGTTGTTACCCACTTAGTTGGCTTTTCAGACGCTGAGATGCTGCTGGATATTTTACAGCAGAATAACATGTGTTCGTGATAAAAACAGGAATGAAATCATGGGATATACGAGGGGCTGTTGATCTTTTTGGTTCATTTTTTCAGCAGTATGACTAAATTTAATACAGGGTGGAGGCTGCGTAGCATAGTTATTCCATGTGAGTCTGCCGATAACATAGTAGAGAAGCCACTCAAGCACTGCTTACCGGCTCTTTTGAGTACTCCGTGTCTCTTTGTTGCTTAATATTCGCTTAGATTACTAGGCCACATATTAAGTGCCGCGATAAAAGCATGCTCAAAGAGAACAAAAATAGAACAGCAAAGATCAACAGCCCCTAATGTTCTATCAAAATTTTACGGTAAGATATTCAATTTTAATTGGAAATTGTTATACTTAAGATGTTTTAGGAGTCCCCGTAGTTTAATGGATAAAACAAGAACCTCCTAAGTTTTAGATGCAAGTTCGATTCTTGCCGGGGACGCCAGTATGTTATTTCTTTAAATATAATTCTAAATCATCAGACCCACCAATGTGTTCGCCAGCAATGAACACTTGAGGAACGGTATCTCTGCCACTCATTGCTTTGAGGCTGGTAGAGGTTATGCCTTGGCCAAGAGTGATCTCTTCAAAATTAAAGTCATGTTCTTTTAGCAAACGTTTCGCTTTTTCGCAAAAAGGACAGCCAGGCTTAGTAAATAAACTAATAGCTTGGGGCTTAATTTGACTCGGATTTATGTAATCCAACATGGTGTCTGCATCAGAGACCTCGAATGGGTCGCCAGGTACATCTGGTTCAATGAACATTTTTTCAATTACACCATCTTTGACAAGCATGGAATAACGCCAGCTTCGTTTACCAAAGCCTAAGTCATTCTTGTCAACAAGCATGCCCATTCCATCCGTAAACTCACCGTTTCCATCGGGAAGTAAGCGAATTTTATCCGCTTCTTGGTGTTGTGCCCATGCATTCATAACAAATGTATCATTGACAGATAGACATACTATTTCATCAACGCCATTTTTAGCGAAGGTACTGGCAAGTTCATTGTAACGTGGTAAATGTGTAGATGAGCACGTAGGGGTGAAAGCCCCTGGAAGCGAAAAAACGACCACGGTTTTATTTTTAAAAATTTCTTCACTCGTGATCTTTTGCCATTGTTCATTGTTACGAGTTGAAAAAGTGACCTGTGGTATTTTTTTGCCTTCGATATTCTCTAACATAGTACGCTCCTTAAATTTGATGTTGTCAGTATGGCAACATCTTACTTCTCAGTAAAATAGATTGAATGAATTAATGCAATCTGTTTTTTTGATAAGCATTTAACACTCAGAGTTTAGACTAGTTGAGGGAAAAGGTGTCATCTTCTTTGATAATCACTTTGACAATGTCGTTCAGCTGGATATTACTTAGTGGTCTCATATTTACGTTAGTCGTAATTGCTGTTTGGTCGTTAACCTGAAGCACCTTCAACTGATCTATTGTTTGTCTGTGGTTATTGAGTATCATCCCTTGTTGGGTTGTGAAATTGTTTTTTTGCATAATAGCAAGAGTTTGCCCAGGCTTAATGCCATGAACTCGACCTAAATTGATAGCTAAACGTTCACCATCAATATGTAGTATTTTCCCTTTAGTTGGCATACAGCCAATCGCGCTATTCAAGTCTTGGGAAACCTTATTAAAAATGCTTTGTATTTGGTCACCGTAATTTGATTGCCAGAATTCATCACTATATACATCAATAAGAGTTGTTTTTTCGAATGGCCAGATCCCCTGAACAGCATAGTGTTTTTGCCATAGTCTGTCTCGGGTCATCGCGTCATAAAGCGCAAAATCTACCTTAAAGCTACGTACATATTGGTCATCTTCCCAAAACGCATAGTCATTGTTTAGCTTTTTACCTTGCGCAATATCGGTGATTTGACTAAATAGTACATATTGACTGTTGCTATTGTTACTTAAGGTTTCGATAAGTGCTGGGTCGTAGTCAAACCTTTGAGAAAAAAAAGGGCGAACATTTATAGCGCTGTTGATATATGGCACAGCTTTAATTGCTGTAGCACGTTCCATCATTGTGTTGTACAGTCTTTGGGAGCTTGCCTTTGCGATGTCAAATATTTGACCAAGACGAGCTTGATGTGGTTGTATAAGTTGGCTCTGGGTGACGGTAACTTGCTTATTAAATTGTTGATGGGTGCAATGTTCTTGGGTTGCATATATATCTAAATGTAAAGTCACCATGTAATCGTTATTATTTTGTTCTTCACTGATCAAAGTGGCTTGTTGTATTTCTGCATGTGCTTTGACTTTCAATTGATCTTGGCTTAGCAAGCCATCAGCAACCGTTTGTACGCTGGATACTGTTGCGCCGGAAAAAATTAATGCTTGTGTAATCGCATCTTGAACTGCGCTTTTTCGAGCATCGGCAACGTTGCTATCTAATATATTTGCATAGCCTGTTACTTCGTACCACTCAGCTTTTGCCGCCATACTATATAATAATATACTCAAAAAAATGGTTAACTGATTCATGATTGATCTCCATTAGAACGCTTATAAATTAATACAGCAATAGATATGCCATATTTATTGGCAAGAAATGTGCATTAAGAATTAGTAACTAAGTTCTAGAGGCAATTAATAATGAAAATACCTTCTTATTCGATAGTGAACTCAAAATCGATTATTTTGATAGTGATACTATTTTGGTTAGCAGGTTGTAGTTCGATGTTCGATAAGCATATTGAATATAGTTATGTCGAGCCAGATAGTTATCCAGTCATTAAAGCAATCGGTTATGCGCCGCTCAGCGCACAGCCAGGTATGAATGATGCACAAAAAATGCTGATGGCGCTTAAGGTGTCCAAATTGGAAGCTTACCGAGAGCTTACAGAGCAGGTATATGGACAGAATTTGTCTTCAGAAATGACAGTTAAAGGAGCAATTGCACAAAACGATGGGCTAAAGAGCCAGGTCAAAGGTGTGATTAGAGGAGCCCGGGTGGTCAAGTCTTACGCCGTTGGGGATACTTATACAACGGAACTTGAGCTAGACATGAAGCGCGTGCATGATTTATATATTACACAAGTTAAACCAAGAAAAGTGAAAAGAGTTACTTACTACTAATAAAAGTTAATGGTACTGAACTTGACTCGAAAAATAGACAAAGGCGTAATTAAATTAACTATGCCTTAATATCTTTCACTAATTCACTATTACCAGAAATAACACTGCCATCTTGTCCATAGGTGATTGAGCCTGGAGTACCAATCAAAATTTCTTTTAGTTGTCGTACACTTAGTTGCGCATGATGCGCAGCTTTTGCATTCACATCATTCTTATTTTTACACTCTATTAATAGTGTTTGAATTTTTCCGGTTAACTCTGTTATTGGATCTTCTAGGTAAATCTCTGAAGGAAAGGTAGATAGTTCTTTATCAAGTTTCTGGATTGCAGTGAGGAGTGTTAGTTTTTCACGTGCAGCATCTTTGAGGCCATCACCCGTTTTGGATGCCAAAATATCAAGCTCCGAGTCTAACAACTGGGTCAAAGTGGTTAGATTTGAGATTTGAACTTCGAGTTTATGCATACATAGTTTAACGTGATCAGCCATACATATCGAACTCAAATGCCGCTATATTTTTTGCCAGCTTTTGTGCATCAATTTGATATTTGCCCTCACTGATAGCTTTCTTAAGCTCTTCCACTTTCTTACTATCGAATGCAGGAGCGTCTTGTGCTTTATCTTGCATGCTTTTCAATTGTTGTGCCTGTGGTGTTAAACTTACAGAATCAGTTGCTGCTTTTTGCGGCGTTTTAATATTCGATGCGGCATTTTGAGCCTCATTTTTTTGCAATTCAGCTTTTTGTTGCTTAACATTATTGAGCACACTATTTGGCTGTGCCTGACCTTTAATATTATTAACCATAATTTATTGACCCAAGGTTACTAAACACCATGTTTAGGTTATCGACTAATATACCTTTAACTTTAGCAAATTTTTTAGATATTAACCTCTACAGATTCAACATCTTTTACTCGAGCAGAAACTGTTTTTCCAGACTTCTGATTTTTAACGCGAATCTGCTCACCAAGATTACCATCTTGTAGTGCTACACCTGAAGTTTTTATTGTCAAAGTACGCGTTTTCGCGAAAATAGTAACCATATCGCCTTTACAAACCATACATACTTGGTGCGTACCGATAGGCATACCTTCTCGCAAAGTTCGTTTACTTTTACTTCCAATGAGTAGAGATAAATCTTCAATATACGCAGCTCGAACGAATTGTTTTGGTTTGTACTCAATTTTTAAGTGTCCTTTTGTGAGCAACTCTCCTTTAGATATTAGTTGGGTACTGACAATAATAGGGTACATTTCATTGATCCGTACGTGAACATATTGGGTCCATGTTGGCGCTCGGGTACAACGGATCTGAACAGTAACTTGACGATTAAAGGGTGGTTTAGCTGCGGTACTTAATTGCAAATCTTGTACACAGAATTTTGACGTGATCCGAGTATCTAATGGCAGTGTTGAAAACTTGGTTTTTACATCGGCTTTAGTTATTGTTTGTGACGCAACAAAATTTTGTGCTAATTCTTCTAGTTCTTTAGTGCTATAGTCGTTCGCAGATACTTGGTAACTGACTAGAATATAGACCATCGCGCAAAAAAACCCGCAGGTTTTGGTTTTTTTTAACAAACTCATGATGTTTCGACTATGCTTATCAGGGGAAACAAGGTATAAAGATTTTGCGTTAATTGTGACACCTCTTCAAGGTAAATCTTATCCTTAGTAGTGTAAGCAAATATCGTTCCGGCAAGCAGTTTTATATGTAGGAGATTGAAATGGCTGGTATTTTAGACTCGGTCAACCAACGAACACAGTTGGTAGGGCAAAACCGCCTAGAATTATTGCTGTTCAGGTTGAAGGGGCGTCAACGTTTTGGCATAAACGTATTTAAGGTACGGGAGGTACTGCAGTGTCCTCCACTTACTAATATGCCCAAGTCTAACTCTTATGTAAGAGGTGTAGCACATATTCGCGGACAGACTATCTCTGTGATAGATATGTCGCTAGCGGTTGGTGGTCCACCGATCGAAGACATAGCGAATTGTTTTATAATTATTGCTGAGTACAACCGCTCTGTTCAAGGCTTCTTAGTTGGCGCAGTTGAACGTATTGTAAATATGAATTGGGAAAAAATAATGCCGCCACCTTCAGGGGCCGGTAGATATTCATATTTGACAGCGGTAACTGAAATAGAAAATGAGCTCGTAGAAATACTCGATGTTGAGAAAATACTCAATGAAATTTGTCCGGTGAATACCGAAGTGAGCCAAGATATTGTATCAGATGGCGAGATGCAGAAAGACCTTGGCGAGCGTATCGTATTTATTGCTGATGACTCTGCGGTAGCTAGAAATCAGGTTAAACGTGCACTTGAACCATTGGGCGTTCAAACTGAATTAGCTAAGAATGGCAAAGAAGCATTAATTAGGCTGCGAGAAATTGCTAAAGATGATTGTCAAAATGACATAACCGAAAGGGTCGGATTATTGATTTCAGATGTGGAAATGCCTGAAATGGATGGATATACGTTAACCGCGGAAATAAAAGCGGACCCTAAGTTGGCGCCTTTACATGTTATCTTACATACTTCTTTGAGCGGTGTATTTAATCAGGCCATGATAGAGAAAGTGGGTGCTGATGATTTTATCGCGAAGTTTAACCCGGATGAATTGGCGACTGCGGTTAAAAAATGGGTTCACTGTGATTAATGAATGGCGGTAATACTTTGGAAAATAAGCATCTTCAGCAAAACGAGTACGATCAATTTAGAACCTTTTTAGAGCAGCAATGTGGTATTGTGCTTGGCGATAACAAGCTGTATTTGGTAAAGAGTCGCTTAGCACCACTCATGGTGCGTTTTAGTGTTCAGTCATTGTCGGAGTTGGTTGCAAAAACATTGAGCCCACATGAGCGGCAATTGCGTGCCGCCGTTGTTGATGCAATGACAACAAACGAGACGTTGTGGTTTAGAGATTCTTACCCATTCGAACTTCTTAAAACCAAGATTTTCCCAGAATTTAGTGAATTACGACGGTCGGTGAAAATATGGTCAGCAGCGAGCTCGTCAGGACAAGAGCCGTACTCAATAGGTATGTCAGCAAGTGAATATCAATCTAAAAGCCCTGGCGCTTTGAAAATGGGTGTACAGGTTGTAGGTACTGATATTTCAAACACCATGCTTGATATGTGCAAACATGCTGAATATGATGCACTGGCTCTTGCTCGAGGGTTATCATCCGAACGTCGGCAAAAGTTTTTTAAAGACAGTGGTAACGGCATGGCACAGGTGGTAGAGCCTGTAAAGAAAATGGTCAATTTTAGACATCTAAACTTACTTGACTCGTATGCTTTGATGGGTAAGTTTGATGTTATATTTTGCCGTAATGTGCTGATTTACTTTTCCCCAGAAGTGAAAGCAAAAATCATAGCTCAATTTGCCCAAGCTCTAAATCCCAAAGGGTATTTGTTTCTTGGTGCATCGGAATCAATGGCGGGCTTGAGTGATGAGTTTGATATGATCCGTTGTAACCCTGGAATTATATACCAGAAAAAACAATAACTTAAGGCGGTTTTTGCCGCCTTTTTATTTTGGCCTAAGAATTGCTTTAACTCCATATAGTCAAATTTTTGGAGTTACGTTATGGCGATTAGTTTTGATAAAGCCTTAGGTGTTCACCCCCAGACAATAGCCATCCGCTCTCAGCGAGCAGAAATATTAGCAAGTAACATTGCTAATGCGGATACCCCTGGTTACAAAGCAAAAGATATTGATTTTGCACGAGCATTTAAAGCGGCAAAATCTAACCAGCAAAGTGGCAATACAATGCTGCGCACCAATGACAAACATCTCTCCGGTGGTACTAAATTAAACAGCGGTGTAGAGCTATTTCGTAATCCAAATCAAACAGATACGGGCGATGGTAATTCAGTTGATATACAAGTGGAACGAAACTTGTATGTACAGAATGCATTAGAGTATCAAGCAAGTTTGCAATTTCTCACAGGTAAATTTAAAGGGTTGAAAAAAGCCCTAGGCGGTCAAGGAGCTTAATTATGAGTTTATATAATGTATTTGACATAGCGGGTTCAGGAATGAGTGCGCAAAACATACGCCTAAATACCACTGCGAGTAATATTTCTAACGCAAATAGCATTAGTTCAAGCCAAAATGATGTGTATCGAGCAAGGCACCCTGTATTTGCAGCTGAACTTACTAAAGCAAATGAATTACAAAATGCAAACTCAGCAGGCGCATCAGTGGGAGTTAAGGTATTGGGGATCGTTGAAAGTGATAAACCACTTCAGGTCGAATATAGTCCCAATCATCCAAGTGCCGACAAAGATGGGTATATCTATAAACCAAATGTGAATGTAGTTGAGGAGATGACAAATATGATTTCCGCTTCACGTTCGTATCAAACAAATGTTCAGGTGGCAGATGCAGCAAAACAAATGCTGAGTAAAACTCTGCTACTTGGTCAGCGTTAACGGGGGCACTAGCCAATGAATAGCGAAGTAAGTCAAACGTCCAGTCATATTGATTCGTTACGGTGGCCAGATAAACAAAAGCCAGTAGAAAAAGATGATACGTTAAAGCAAGAGGATTTCTTTGCCTTGCTTACCCAGCAGTTATCTTATCAAGATCCGAGTAAACCTGCTGATAATGACCAAATGATCGCACAAATGACGAGCTTTACAATGGCGGAAGGTATTTCAAATTTGAATACAAAATTTGAGTCTTTGTCTGCATCAATGACATCCAATTCTGCGTTACAAGCATCAACCCTAGTTGGTAAGAAAGCGTTACTTGAATCGGATACTTTGGAGTTAAGTGCTAGTGGTTCAGCGAGAGGCTCTATTATTTCAGCTAAGCCGGCGGAGAAATTGGTCGTAAATATCTACGATGAATCAAACCAGTTAGTTCGCTCTATTGATATGGGGGAACAAAAAGCAGGTGCAATTAGGTTCGAGTGGGATGGTAAGAATGGGGATGGTGAACCAATGCCTGAAGGGGATTATGAGATAAAGGCAGAAGCAAGTATTAACGGTGAATTTACCAGTTTACCGACAGCAACCTTTAAAAATATCGATAGTGTCAATGTTAATGGCGCTAACGGAATAATCATCAACACAAAAGCAGGCGCAGTAAGACTTACTGACGTCGCTGAAATCGCTTAATTCAAAGTTTATAGAATAGGCCTTACGTACAAGAGGTAAGAGTATGAGTTTTAATATTGCATTAACAGGTTTAGCGGCTGCTCAAAAAGATCTGGACACCACCGCAAATAACATCGCAAACGTAAATACCACAGGCTTTAAAGAGTCTCGAGCTGAATTTGCTGATGTTTATGCATCATCAGTATTTAGTTCAGGAAAAACTAAAAATGGTGATGGTGCGCAAACGACAATGGTTGCACAGCAATTTCACCAAGGTTCATTGCAATTTACAGCCAATTCGTTAGATTTGGCAATCACTGGTGAAGGTTATTTTGCTACGAGCTCTGAATTAGGCTCGCAGGATTATAGTTATACGCGAGCTGGTGCATTTAAGTTAAATAAGGATAACTTTATCTCAGATGCGCAAGGTAATTTCTTACAAGGCTTTCCTGTAGACCCAAGCACTGGTGCAACTACATCGGTGAGTTTAAGTACTGCATCGGCAATGCAAATCCCTGATGCATCAGGAGCTCCGAGAGCGACAACTAATGTATATTCTTCGTTTAACCTTGATTCAAGAGCGTCGCAACCAACAATTGCTTTTGATCCAACAGTTGGTGCATCGTTCAATAGTTCAACATCTACTACGGTGTATGACTCGTTAGGTGAACCTCATACGGTACAGCTTTACTTCAGAAAAACAGCCACAGCAAATAATTGGGAGGTATTTGGTACCATAGATAATAAGCCTTTCACGTCTGATGGTACAGCGGGTACTGGTGGGCCACATCCTATTGCAGGGTTTACATTCGATGCAACAGGCTTACCTAGTTCGACGATCCCATACTCTGCTGCAGGGGTCGCTGGTACAGCGGTACCGGTCGTTGCTGGTGGGACGTTTGGTGCACTGCCCTTACCTAGTGGCGCAGGTACAGGCCTTTCAACATTGTTAACTAATGGTGCTACGTTTCCAGCTCCATTGAATATGAATTGGCGCGATGAAGCGAATACCACCAACAAATTACCGACTCAATATGCGAGTCGCTTTGAAGTGAAAGCACTAGAGCAAGATGGCGCAACAGTAGGGCGTTTAGCTGGGGTCGATATTGGTGCAGATGGTAAAATTGTTGCCTCATATAGTAACGGTGATTCAACATTTTTAGGCCAAGTGGCTATGGTTCGCTTTTCTAACTCCCAAGGGCTTCAACAAGTGGGAGGCACTTCTTGGAAAAAGAGCTTAACCTCAGGAGAGCCAATTGCGGGAGAGCCAAACTCCGGAACGCTCGGGTCAATTAATTCTTCGGCGTTGGAACAATCAAATGTAAACTTGACGAATGAGCTTGTTGATTTGATAAGTGCGCAGAGAAACTTTCAGGCGAACTCCCGAGCGTTAGAAGTGAATTCAACATTACAACAAGCAATATTACAGATTCGATAACGAACTAATTCTAAAGGCCGCATATGCGGCCTTTTTATGTTTCCCTCCTTGGTCCGCCATTAACTCTATTTACCTTACTCACCTACAATCTACCGTCAAAATTTAACTGGCATTATAATTGCATTATTCTTTATATGATGAATTTTTAGGTCAATGCAATGGATAAAATGCTCTATATCGCTATGTCTGGTGCGAAACAAAACCTGCATGGTGTGGCTATTAAAGCAAATAATTTAGCCAATGCAAATACGACCGGGTTTAAGTCAGATTTTGCTCAAGCACGTTCCATGCAGGCATTTGGTGAAGGGTTACCGACTCGGGTGTTTGCTATGCAAGAGCGGCCTGGTACGAATATGACTAGCGGCGCGATTGTTGAAACCGGGCGAGATCTAGATATCGCGGTGTCTGATAAGTCTTGGATAAGTGTCATGGATAAAAGTGGCAAAGAAGCTTATACCAAAGTTGGGACGCTGAATATTACTGCTGATGGAGCGCTGGTAACTAGTCATGGGCGTCAAGTTGTTGGTGAAAGTGGTCCTATTATTTTACCTATTCCGGTAGAGAAGGTGACATTCAGCGATGACGGGTCGATTCAAGTGCGCCCTCAGG
Source organism: Pseudoalteromonas sp. MMG012 (assembly GCF_018100875.1). Lineage (NCBI taxonomy): Bacteria > Pseudomonadati > Pseudomonadota > Gammaproteobacteria > Alteromonadales > Pseudoalteromonadaceae > Pseudoalteromonas > Pseudoalteromonas sp. MMG012. Next base: position 18,111 of record NZ_JAGJEF010000002.1, on the reverse strand, counting down.
GGGCACCTGCAAACTTTTTGGAAGTGGTAGATCGTTTAAAGATCATTGAAGCAGATAACACCAAATTAGAAAAAGGAAATGATGGTTTATTCAGGCCAAAAGAAGGCTCGCTAGATGATGGTTTATGTGGTTTTTGTGATGTATCACCCACAGCAAAAGTAATGAGCGGAGCCTTAGAAATGTCTAATGTAAATCCTGTGCATGAGATGGTCGATATGATTAATCATCAGCGGCAGTTTGAAATGCAAATGAAACTAATGAAAACAGCAGAAGAAATTGACGAACGTCATGTATCACTGCTGCGTATAGTCTAACGAAGTGAGGTATATGTTATGAATCCAGCGTTATGGATCAGTAAAACCGGCCTAGATGCCCAGCAAACTGATATATCGGTAATTTCGAATAACCTCGCGAATGCTAGTACTGTAGGTTACAAGAAGAGCAGAGCAATTTTTGAAGATTTACTTTATCAAAATATTAATCAGCCTGGTGGTCGTTCGTCACAAGATACAGAGTTACCCTCAGGACTAATGCTCGGTGCGGGGGCCAAGGTTGTTGCAAACCAAAAGAATTTCTCCCAAGGTAATATGCTTAGTACTGAAAACTCATTAGATTGGATGATCCAAGGTCCTGGTTTTTTTGAAATTCAAATGCCAGATGGCACCATTGGGTATAGCCGTAATGGCCAATTTACGACCGATGAGAATGGTAGAGTGGTTACTTCAGGTGCAGGTTTCCCTGTGCAACCAGAAATGAATGTGCCAGATGATGCTAAGTCGATCACAATTTCACAAGACGGCGAAGTATCTGTGAGAGTCGCAGGGCAAGCACAAAATACGGTTATCGGGCAATTAGTTATAAGTGACTTTATTAACCCATCAGGTTTAGAGCCAATGGGTCAGAATTTATATACGGAAACAGCGGTGAGTGGAGCACCAGTGCAAGGGAATCCGAGTGCAGATGGATTAGGTTCTATTGTGCAAGGAGCATTGGAGACATCAAATGTCAATGTGACTGAAGAGTTGGTCAACTTAATTGAAACCCAGCGAGTCTATGAAATGAACTCAAAAGTGATTTCTTCAGTGGATGAGATGCTGAGTTATATCAATCAGCAGTTATAAATTTTAGGAGGTTGTATGCGTGCTTTATGTATGATTGTGGCGGCATTGATTTTGCTTTCTGGTTGCGTGTCGACACAAAATAGTGAGGTTGTGCGTGATGACCCTTATTATGCACCTATGTATCCAGAACAAGATTTAGAGCAAGTCGTTGCGACAGGGTCATTATTTAATCCAAATCGTTCGAATGATTTATATGCAGATAAGAAAGCGCTACGCACAGGCGATATTATTACTGTTGTACTAAGAGAGTCAACACAAGCATCTAAAGCAGCGAACAGTGAAACCGATAAAGAAACGGATTTAAAACTAGATCCTGTATTAGGCTTTAATGGTACGCCGGTAAATATTGGCGGAGACAATATTCAATTTGGTTTAGGGTCCGAGTCATCTTTTAAAGGTGACAGCAAAGCAAATCAATCAAACAGTTTGTTTGGTAACATTTCTGTCAATGTGATGCGGGTGTTACCCAATGGTAATTTGGTGATCCGAGGAGAAAAGTGGCTTACTTTAAATACAGGGGAGGAGTTTATCCGCCTCGAAGGTCTCGTTCGAGCAGCAGATGTTGCTGCGGACAATACGGTTGAGTCAAATCGCATTGCGAATGCCCGTATTCAATATTCAGGGAAAGGGCAAGGCCAAGAAGCACAAAGTTCAGGCTGGTTAACTCAATTCTTTATGAGTACGTTGCTACCATTTTAGGGCACAAATATTATGAAACTATGTCATCTATTCTTATCTGTATTATTGATAACGCTAGTACCAATAGCGAAGGCTGAACGGGTCAAGGATATAAGTATGGTGCAAGGCGTTCGCTCTAACCAATTAGTAGGCTATGGCTTGGTTGTGGGTTTGCCTGGTACGGGTGAATCAAGTCGTTTCACCGAACAGAGCTTTAAAGCAATGTTAAGTGGTTTCGGCATTACTTTGCCGTCTTCTTTGAAACCAAAAATAAAGAATGTGGCGGCTGTTGCAGTTCATGCTGATTTGCCCCCTTTTACTAAGCCCGGCCAAACGATTGATGTAACTGTGTCTTCAATAGGCAGTGCGGGCAGTTTACGGGGAGGTACGTTATTACAAACCTTTTTAAAAGGGGTGGATGGTAATGTATATGCTATTGCTCAGGGAAGTATGATTGTTGGTGGTCTTGGTGCGGAGGGCTTAGATGGCAGCAGGGTGGTCATTAATACGCCCACCGTTGGTCGAGTGCCAAATGGAGGAACTGTTGAACGTGAAGTTAAAAGCCCATTTACACAAGGTGATTTTATCACTTTTAATTTGAATAGCCCTGATTTTACAACTGCTAAGCGTCTGGCTGATACAATCAATAATTTGGTGGGTCCTAATAGTGCTAAACCGATGGATGCGGCATCTATACGTGTAATCGCACCAAGAGACCCGTCTCAGCGAGTTTCTTATTTATCGACTCTAGAAAATCTGGAGTTTAAACCAGCAGATACAAGTGCAAAAATTATCGTAAACTCTCGCACAGGTACCATAGTGATAGGTAAAAATGTCAAATTACAGCCAGCAGCAATTACACATGGTGGTTTGACAGTGACAATTGCTGAACAGCAAAATGTCAATCAGCCTCAGCCTTTGGCGGAAGGGGAAACCGTTGTCACTAGGCAAAGTATTATTGACGTAGATACGGACGATTCTCGTGCTTTTGTGTTTGACCCAGGTATTAGTCTAGATGATTTAGTGCGAGCTATTAATGAAGTAGGTGCAGCTCCTGGCGATTTAATGGCTATTCTAGAAGCACTAAAGGAAGCTGGTGCAATAAATGGTCAATTAGTTGTCATTTAAAAAGTTACTATTAATTAATATATTAGCCCTAATTAGTTAGGGCTTTTTATTGGCTTGAATCTTGCTTGTTAAATGTTATGAATAGTTAAGTGTCATTAAGCCGATGAATACAAATCCGTTAGAAAAGCAGAATTTCTTTGATTTGAGCGATTTAAATAGCTTGAGAAAAGATGCACTGAAAAGCGGTGGCGATCCAAACGCCTCTGATGAAGCGCTAAAAAAAGCGGCACAACAATTTGAGTCAATTTTCACCCAAATGTTGATGAAAAGTATGCGCAAAGCGAATGAGGCGATGGAAGATAAAAATAGCCCTTTTAACTCTAGCGGCGTTAAATTTTTTGAAGAAATGCATGATCAGCAATTATCAATGGATTTGTCCAGTAAAGGCAGTTTGGGGCTGGCAGACTTAATTGTTCAGCAGTTATCACCCAACGCACAGGGTTATACGCCGGCGTCAGTATTACGTACAGGTGCTGATTTTGAGAGTGACCGACGTGCTGCAGGGGAATTACTCGATAAGCAACCTTCGCATGTGAACGCGACCTCATCTACTACAAGCGAAAGTGCATCATTTAACGACCCAGAGTCTTTCGTATCAACCATGTGGGAACACGCAAAAACGGCTGCTCAGAAAATAGGGCTCAATCCAGCTGTAATGGTTGCTCAAGCCGCATTAGAGACTGGTTGGGGGAAACATATCATTGCTAAAGCAGATGGTTCGAGTAGTAATAATTTATTTAATATAAAGTCAGACAAAGCGTGGCAAGGTCAAAGTGCCAAAAAACTGACTTTAGAGTTTGAAGATGGTTTGCCAGTGAAAAAACAAGCGAGTTTTCGTGCCTACGACACAATAAAAGACAGCATGAATGATTACGTGGATTTCTTACAAGGAAACCCTCGTTATCAAGACGCATTAAAAAAAGTAGCGCAACCCGAGCAATATTTATCAGCCTTACAAGATGCAGGTTACGCCACTGACCCACAATATGCAGCCAAAATAAAGAATGTACTACAACGTAGCGACTTAAAAGAAATGCTTACATCGTTGGTTCGAAAGGGAGTGAATTAAGATGTCGTTCAATCTAATGAATATTGGAACCAGTGGAATTAGAGCCAGCACTGAGCTGTTACAGACCACAAGTAAGAATATTTCCAACCTGAATACCAAAGGGTATATCCGTGAGCGTACTGAGCATTCGACCATGGTTGGCAATCAAGTCGGTCGTGGTGAAACGGTTCGTTTAATTAATGAGTTTGCGCAGAAACAGTTGAATCGTGATATTTCTAATAAAACGTATTATGAACAATTTGTCACCGAGGCCTCTCGTGTCGATACATTGTTTGCCGAAGACTCAAATAGCTTAAATAAGAGTATTAATTCTCTGTTTAATAATTTACAAGAAGCAATGAATCAACCATCTTCAAGAGTAACCCGTGGTTTATTTTTAACCGATGCAGAGAACTTGACGGAGCAAATGGATAGGTTGTCTGGCATTGTATTTGATCAAGGTAATATTGTTAATCAACAGCTTGACTTGTTTGCAAATGAAGCGAACAACCTAATACAGAAGGTCAGCGATTTAAATGCACAAGTTGCATCGTTAAATACCCCAACAGGTACGAAAGCGTCGAGTTCAGTATTAAATGAGCGGGACCAAGCAATCAGTGATTTAGCGGAGCTGGTGGATATTGAAACATTAGATGGTCCTAATGGTGAAAAGCTCGTGTTTTTAGGTTCCGGCCAAGCGTTAGTAATGGAAAACGGTACATTTAATGCGTTTTCACTTGCAGGGGATCCTGACCCGAATGTACGAGATTTAAAATTGGACGTTAAAGATGGCCAAGCTGTAGCGCTTGAGGTCAATTCGAGTACATTAAAGGGAAAAATTGGTGGTTTGCTGGCATTTAGAGATGAAATATTACAGCCAGCGCAAAACCAGTTGGGTCAAATAGGGATTGCATTGGCTGACGCATTTAATGAGCAAAACAAAAAAGGCATGGATTTAGATGGTAATTTAGGCGGTGAGCTATTTAAAATTCCAACGACTACGGCGTTTCCGTACAAAGGTAATAATGCAGGTACTACATCTGTTGTTACGGCGACATTAGAAGCGGGAAAAGGTAAAGATATTCCAGCAACTGACTTTATAGTTAATTATCTAACGGCAACAACAGTAGAAGTGGCTGCCGTTGATAGCAAAGGAAATATAATCGGTACTGCGTCAACTGGAAACATTACACCCCCAGGAAATATCGTGTTTACGGGTCCAGCAACCCCGCCTGATACATTCGGATTGGAAATATCTGTTTCAGCGGGCACAACGAACCCAAATGACCGTTTTTTAATAAAGCTCAATGCCCATGCCGCTGCGAATATTGAACTGGCCACAGATAGACCGGAAAAGCTGGCTTTAGCTGCGCCAATTAGAACAAAAACAGATGCGGGTAATACGGGAGATGGAAACATTACGGTTGGAACTGTTTCAAATACTGGTACTGGTAGTAATTTCACGGCTGGGCCACCCCCGAGTTTGACAAATGGGACAATTACGTTGCAAAAAACAGCGGTGGCCAATCAATACACGGTTACCGATGGCAGTGGTACCGTTACATTTTTAGCGCCTCCTCCCGCAGAAAATATCTTATCGACAGCTGGTGCGCCATTTAATGGCTATGGGTTTGATTTTAATATTGAAGGAAACGTGAAAGAAGGAGACTCCTTTCAAGTGGAATTTAATACGGGGGGCTTTGATGATAACCGCAATGGGTTAGCATTAAGTCAATTGCAATCCAGTGAATTAGTACGTGAAAATGTCATAACGACGACAACAGCCGATAATTTGCAAACATTCAATGAAGCATATGCAGGATTAGTCACCGATGTTGGTGTAGTTGCTAATCAAGCAAAAACAAATGGTGCGGCGTTTGAAGCATTAGCAGCACAGTCTGAAGCTTGGTTCGAGTCAATGTCTGGCGTTAATTTAGATGAAGAAGCCGCAAATTTATTGCGTTTCCAGCAATCTTATTCAGCGTCTGCACAGATCATCTCTACCGCTAGAACTATTTTTGATACATTATTAAGTGCAACGAGGTAATTATGCGTTTATCAAATAACTTAATGCACAAAACAAATTTAAACTCTATTTTAAATAACCAGCAAGAGGTAAACAAAGCGCAGCAACAGGTTAATACACAAAAGAGGGTATTAACAGCCTCAGATGATCCATCTGCGACAGCCCGCGCTTTACTGTATACAGATAGAATTCAAACCAATGAGCAATACACTAAAAGCTTAACGATGTTGAATAGCCGACTTAAAACACAGGAAAGTGTTTTAGATAATATTAAAGAGTCGGTAACCCGAGCGCATGTACTTACTATCCAAGCTGGTAGTGGTGCTTTATCTAGTGAAGACCGAGCAGGGATATCCGAAGAGATCTCTTCAATTAAGGAAACTGTCCTCGATTTGATGAATGCGAAAACGGAAGATGGACGATATATATTTTCCGGATATCAAGATAATACTCAAACCTACTCCTTTAATAGCACAACGAGTCAATATGAGTACAACGGCGACCAAGGGCAGCATAAAATAAAGGTCGCTGAAGGTGTAGAGATTAAATCAAGTGACAATGGTTTTGACACATTTGAAAATGTACCTAAACGTTTAGATATTGATCGGGCTACCATTGCACCGGGTACGGCGAGTGTCTATGTGAAAGAGCAGGGGCAATTTGACTCTTTCCATAAAGCACAATATAACGCCAGCCCTGCAGCACCAGCGAATGCGAATACCATTACGGTTAATTTTACATCGCCAACAACCTATGATGTATTGCAGGGTGGGGTTGCACTTAAGTCGGGTACGTATGCTGATGGAACTGCCAATATTGATGGTATGGAGGTTAAACCTAATGGTGCTGCAAGTATCACATTTAACTTAGAGCAACCAAAAAAGGAAAATGTACTTAACACGCTAAATAAGTTAGAGGCAGCACTTAACGATTCCTCGCTTAGCCAAAATGATTATGAGCAAGTATTAGCTGATTCGCTCGTAGGTTTAACTAATGCTAAAAACCTAGTGTCACAAACTCAATCTGGTTTAGGTGGACGATTGAATACTGCGCAGAGGATTGTCGATGCCAATGCTGACCTCGATATAAATAACAAAGCAGCAAAAGCAACGCTTGTAGAACTTGATATGGCAGAAGCGATAACTGAGCTGACTAAACATGAAACGGCATTGCAAGCTTCACAAGCTACTTTTGGCCGCCTGACAAATTTATCATTGTTAGAATATATTCGATAAATCTAATCATCTAGTTAGGCTAGCCCTGCAACTAGCCTAAGCTGGTATTTCTGCAATTAACACGATAATGTATTGATTAATATAAAAAATATTCAGCGAAAAGAATATTTAAATATAAAGAGGGTACTTTTAGCTCTTTCCCGATTAGTCTTTTTTCTTATGATAAATCATTGCGTTATATTTTTTTTAAAAAAAACTCTAAAGGATTTTTTAACCTTTCCGATAACTTAAGTAACCAAGCTGGAGAGATAAAAAACATCGAAGGCTTAAAGTTATAAGTTTGAGAGTAAACACAAAGTTTACATCGGGAGAAATATCATGGCACTTTATGTAAATACTAACGTAAGTTCATTGAACGCACAAAGACAGTTAAATAATTCAGGTAACTCGCTTGATGTATCATTTAAGCGTTTATCTTCAGGCTTTCGTATCAACAGCGCAGCTGATGATGCAGCAGGTCTTCAAATCTCAGACCGTTTGAGTTCTCAAATCAACGGTTTAAACCAAGGTAACCGAAATGCAAATGACGGTATCTCATTAGCTCAAACAGCTGAAGGCGCGATGGATGAAGTTACATCTATGTTCCAGCGTGTACGTACGCTTTCACAACAAGCAGCAAATGGGTCAAACACTGATGAAGATAGACTGGCGATTCAAGAAGAAATTCGCTCATTGTCTTCTGAAGTAAACCGGGTTGCAGCTGATACAACGTTTGGTGGTCAAAACCTATTAGACGGCACATATTCTGCAAATTTCCAAGTTGGTGCTGATGCAATACAAACGATTGGTTTTAGTATGCAGAGTGTCGGTGGAACAGCGAATAGTTTAGCGGGAAACAACGGTTTTACTATGTCAGGTATTGCTGGTGTTGCAAGTGGTGTAACAGGGGCATCATTAAGTACTACAACGGGCACAATTAGTACAACAGTTGGCGCTTCAGCAGATAACACGGCATTCTCTGATGTATTTACGGCAGATGGAATTTCAGTGTCATCTCAAGCAAATGCACAAGCAGTAATGGCGGGAATGGATGCGCTTATCGCAGTAGTTGATAAGAAACGTGCAGAGTTAGGTGCGGTACAAAACCGTTTCCAATCTACAATTCGAAACCAAGCGAATATCTCAGAGAACTTGTCAGCTGCGAAATCACGTATTAAAGATACGGACTTTGCACAAGAAACTGCAAGCTTAACTAAAATGCAGATCTTGCAACAAGCAAGCCAAACGATTTTGAGTCAGGCAAACCAACGTCCACAAGCAGCTTTAAGTTTACTAGGATAATTTCGAACGGTAATTTGGAAGTTGGTGTCCGTGCTTGATGGGGTATTAACACGGACACCGAATTGGATAACAAAGCGGAGGAGCTTAAAATCCAATAGCGTTCATCAATTCAATGAACAAGTATTTATAAGCATAAGCTATGCCAATGTTTATGCTAATTTATTGACACTCACTCTCAAACTTTAAAAAAAGGGGCCTTAGGCTCCTTTTTTTTATTTAAAATCACGTCGTTTTTGTATCTAAACTTAGAGCTAGTTTATTAATTTATTGAAAGTGGCAGCTTATTGCCATAGCCCATCAAATATAAATACCCTTAAATTTACTTTCTTATATAGATGGAGATATTCTTATTAGTAGATGTAGGGCATTTCACTTGATGGTATTGCAACTTCCCCTAAATATGCATACTGGTAGAGGTTATGATTGAACAATAAAATCGCGTCCCGGCGTTTTATTGGAGAACTTTCGCGTTATCTTTGAACTTTTTACCAGTAAAATTGATAGAGGTAGATATTACCGGTGCAAAACAGAAGTTGTGGCAAATAGAGTTTTAGCGTTTTTTTGAATCTATAAGAGAATTAAGTTACTTAGGCCCAAATCAAAAGGATTTTACAGCACGAGAATCGTTCGACCTCCCTCATCTATATAAAGCACCTTTAAGTAATAGGTGTGTTTAGCTGTGATGCAGATTACCCCAAACAGATGTTTTTATATTTTCATATTCAATACTTGGCCTGTCTTTTGCTTTATTACTATTGAATGGTACTAAAACCATGCAAATGGCAGTTTTTTGCCCCATCGGCAAAATAGGTTTGACGATAAAAATTGCCACTTTGTATATAGACAATTGAAGCTGATAAATGTTCAGCTTTGACTTGAAATAGAGAGAATGAGTTATGGCTTTATTTGTAAATACTAACGTCAGTGCATTGAATGCTCAGCGTCAATTAACCAATTCAGGTAATGAATTAGATACATCATTTAAACGTTTGTCGTCTGGCCTTCGAATTAATAGTGCAGCCGATGATGCTGCTGGCCTTCAAATTTCAGATCGTCTTCAATCGCAAATATTGGGATTAGGGCAAGGTAATCGAAATGCCAATGATGGTATATCTTTAGCGCAAACAGCTGAAGGTGCCATGGAAGAAACAACGCAAATGTTTCAGCGTATTCGTACTTTGTCTCAACAGGCGGCAAATGGTTCAAATACAGATGAAGATAGATTGGCAATTCAAGAGGAAATTCGTCAATTAGCATCTGAAGTGAATCGGGTTGCAAGTGATACGACGTTTGGTGGACAAAATTTACTTGATGGTTCGTATGCAGCGAATTTCCAAGTCGGTGCAGATGCAGTACAGACTATTGGGTTTAGTATGCAGAGTGTAGGTGGAACCGCAAATAGCTTAGCAGCTAATGGTGGTTTTACTCTTTCAGGAGTTGCAGGTGTAGCCAGTGGTGTATCAGGTGCATCATTAAGTGCGACAACCGGAACAATTAGTACAAATGTTGGTACTTCAGCGGATAACACTGCATTTTCAGATGTCTTTACCGTGGATGGTATTAGTGTATCGAGCCAAGCAAATGCTCAAGCTGTATTTGCTGGTATGGATGCATTAATTGCAGTTGTCGATAAAAAGCGAGCTGAGCTCGGTGCGGTACAAAACCGATTCCAATCTACGATTCGGAATCAGGCGAATATTTCAGAAAACTTATCATCTGCAAAATCACGTATTAAAGATGCAGACTTTGCTTTAGAAACAGCAAAGTTGACAAAAAATCAAATATTACAACAAGCTAGCCAAACAATACTAGGTCAAGCGAATCAGCGGCCTCAAGCAGCATTGAGCTTATTACAAGGCTAATTAATATAATTTAATTTATTTTACAAATATAGCTAAAGCTTTCGCTCCAATCGCCGATAGCGGAATTAGAGAACTATCAATCTAGGACTCTAATTCGGTAATTAGCAGGGTAGGGGTATCCCGCTATTTACCTTATCTAAGATGAAGCGGAGGCTATTATGGCTTTATATGTAAACACTAATGTGAGTTCTTTGAACGCACAAAGACAGTTGAATAATTCAGCAAACTCGCTGGATACCTCGTTCAAACGCCTGTCATCAGGTATGCGTATTAACAGCGCCAGAGATGATGCAGCAGGTATGCAGGTTTCAAACAGACTGACTGGTCAGATAAATGGCCTAAATCAAGGTATACGAAATGCCAATGATGGTATTTCATTAGCACAAACGGCTGAAGGTGCGCTGGACGAAACAACACAAATGTTTCAACGAGTTAGAACTTTGGCGCAACAAGCTGCGAATGGGTCGAATACGGATGAAGATAGACTTGCGATTCAAGAAGAGATTCGTTCGTTATCAGCAGAAGTTAACCGAGTTGCAGAAGATACAACTTTTGGCGGCCAGAACTTATTAGATGGTACCTATGATGCAAACTTTCAGGTAGGTGCTGATGCTGTTCAAACCATCGGTTTTAGTATGAAAAGTATAGGTGGTACAGCCAATTCAATTACTGCAGATGGTGGTTTTACATTGTCAGGCATTGCAGGTGTCGCCAGTGGTGTTACAGGTGCCTCGTTAAGTGCTACAACGGGTACGATTAGTACCACAGTTGGCGCTTCAGCAGATAATACGGCATTTTCTGATGTCTTTACTGCGACAGGTATTTCAGTATCTTCACAAGCCAATGCACAGGCAGTATTTGCCGGTATGGATGCATTAATCGCAGTAGTTGATAAAAAGCGAGCAGAGCTTGGTGCGGTACAAAACCGATTCCAATCTACGATTAGAAACCAATCAAACGTATCAGAAAACCTAACAGCTGCGCGTTCTCGGATCAGAGATACAGACTTTGCACAAGAAACGGCAAGCTTAACTAAAATGCAAATTTTACAACAAGCGAGTAGTTCTATTTTGAGCCAAGCAAATCAGCGTCCACAAGTCGCGTTGTCATTATTGGGTTAAGAAAGAAGTAGCATACGGCAAACTTGGATGTAATACATTCTAGTTTGCCGTATGCTATAATTAGTTTAAGTATTAGGAGATCTGTTATGAGCAACATTGACCCTTCAAATGGCATCGCCAATATTTTGACATCGACGTTGAAACAAGATGTTGGTGAAAACGACTCAAGCTTTACGCGAGCACTAGAAAAAACAAAAAATACGACAGAAGATCGTCAGGGGGAGCTGAAAACTGACACCCCTCAAGAGCGGCAAACGTTAATCGATACAGTTCAAAAGAATTTAGACAAAGTGAATGAGTTTTTACCAGTCACCTCTACAAATTTGTCATTCGAATTCGGAGAGAACGGGGATCCACCTTTTATTAGAGTAATTGACAAAGATAACGATGAGGTGATCCGTGAAATCCCGTCAGAAGAATTTCGAGAAGTAGCTAAGGCTTTAGATGAGTTTGCCGATAAGTTAGTAAGCAAAGGCGTTTTACTGAATGAAACAGTATAAACGTTGTTAATTTTTAGGAGGTAACGTATGCCACTTATTACTTCAGCAGGTGTAGGGTCTGGATTAGACTTAGAAAGTATTATAAGAGCGTCTGTGGATGCGGAAAGTACACCAAAGCTAGCTGCGTTTGGAAGAAAGCAAGAGTCATTAAAAGTAGAGCTTTCCGCTATTGGTGAAGTAAAGTCGGCTGCCTCAAAATTAAATGATACGATTGAAAAGCTTGCAGACCCAGAAAACTTTGGTAAACGTAAGGCTACTGTTGCACAGCCAACCTCGGGAGATTTGATTAGCGTTACACCAACAAAAGATATTTCTGTTGGTAATTTTGATATTGCGGTTAATCAATTAGCGCAGGGAAGCAGAGCAGTAACAGCTGATAATGCATTTTCATCTGTCGATGATGTTGTTACAGCTTCAGGAGGGACTCTGACCTTCAAAGCTGGCGCGGATAAAACATTTGATCTTACCTTGAGCGCAGGTGCAACCCTTGCAGAGCTGCGAGATGCGATAAATGCATCTGAGCAAAATTTTGGTGTGACCGCAAATATTGTAAACACAGGTGACCCGAGTATTGGATCTAAGCTTGTACTTACTTCTAATGTGAGTGGGGATGGCAATAATTTGGTTATCACCAGTGATGGATCTGAACTTGATGCAATTGAAACTTATGATGCATCAACGAATGCGTCTGGTGGAATGACTATAGGTGCAGATGACCAAGCTCAGAATGCGAAAATTACTATCGATGGCTTAGCTGTAACAAGCGATACTAATACCTTCAAAAACGCTGTACAAGATATGACGATTAAAGCGTTGAAAACGAGTGAAAAAGATACTGAGGGTAATGATGAAACTGCGCGTTTGAATATTGACTATGATAAAGAGTCAATTTCCACTTTGGTTGACGAATTAATTGCCAATTATAATAACTTAGTAGGAAATATTGGGTTTCAAACAAGAATTGGTAAACCGCTTAATGGGGACTCGGCAATGAGGGGGTTAAGCGATCAACTCGTTAATACTTTAAGTAAAGCGTTAACAGATGCTGGACCATTTGAGTCAATTTTTGATATAGGGTTAACAATCGATAAAGAGGGATATTTACAAAAGTCGTCGTTAGTTCGGAGCCTCAATGACGCGATGGATGAAAATTTTGATAATATTGGCAAGGCTTTTGCAGGAGATAATGGTGTTGCAAAGGGGCTGGAAACATTACTCGGCAACTATGTAGATTCTAGTGGTTTAATGAAGCAGCGTGAAACGACGCTTAACGGCCAGCTTAAAGATTTGGAAGGTGATATCGTTAGTCATAATGAAAGAATGGTATCTTTTGAAGCTGGCTTACGACAGCAGTATGCGGGTTTGGACGTATTGTTGGCTAATATGAAGCAAACGCAAACATACTTAGGTGCGCAGCTTGCGAATTTACCGGGCTTTGTTAAAGCAAAATAAACTTAGGGTGCATATATGTACAATGCAAGAGTAAAAAATTATCAAAAAGAAGCACTTAAAACACAAGTAGCAGGTGCTGATCGTTATGAAATCATTCAAATGTTAATGTCGGGAGCTATCGAGAAGATGGTCTTTGCGAAAGTTGCAATTGAAAAACGCAACCTTGAGGCGAAAGCAGAGCATATTTCAAAAGCGTCAGCTATTTTGGAAGCGCTTAGAGGGTGTTTAGATTTTGAAGTTGGTGGAGAGGTCACTGATAACCTATATGCGTTATATTCATATATGATCGATAGGTTACTTGACGCGAGCATGCAGAATGAAGCGTCTATTATTGATGAAGTTTCGCTCTTACTTAAAGAAATTAAATCAGCGTGGGATGCTATTCCATTTGATGTAAGGCAAAAAACTTTAAACGATAATGGTTCGGATGCAAGCGTTGGATAGTTATACGTCTATAAACTTGATGCTTAATAAAGCGGAAGCACTTGTTAAAGAAAATAAACTAGATAGCGCGCAACAGCAGTTGCTTGATTTAGACAAAGAATTAAAGATTTTTTGTACTACAGACTTAGTGCAAAACTCAGTACTTACATATGACTCAGCAGTAAAGTTAAATGAGAGATTTTCTAATTTTATTCTTCAATTAGAAACTGCTAAGAAAAAAACAGCCAAAGCTCTTTTAGAGCAAGTTAGTAACCGTAAAAAAATAAGTGCCTACAGAGGTATTTAAGGTAGAAAAATGACAACGCCTTCCTTAGAGCAGCAAATTAGTAACCTCAGCTCAAAGCTATCAGAAACCTTAGAACATAAGCAAAGAGAAGATAAATTTGCTATCGAAGCAAATGAACGGTTTTCAAAAAATTTAGCTTGCTTTGAAAAATACTACCAAGAAATTGCCCAAGCAATAAAAGACTATCAAACAAGAGATGACTTTTGTATTCACGTGACATCTACCGGCCATGGTAATTTTTTTCCAAAAAATATAGATGCACCAATATATTCAGACGACCCGATTGCACAGACTCAAGAACAAATTGAAGTTCAAACAACTCATGCTGTATATAGCTTGACGGATTATACTGGGTATCCACAAGATGATATGGATACAAGGATACATAGCCGTTACATGACAGCCCTTACAAGACATATGTGTGATGTGCGGACTGAGAATAAGAGTTCTATAAAAGTATTACCTGATTCATTTCCTACGGCAATTATTTTTGGTATTGGCCTTGGTTATCATGTGCCCTTATTACTTAAGCGGACCCATTTTGATTATGTGTATTTAATAGAACCTGAATTTGAACAATTCTTCGCTAGTCTATTTTGTACGGATTGGTTTGAAATCATAGAGACTGTTGATGAACAAGGAGGGTGTCTGTTTTTTCATCTAGGAATTGATCATAAATCATTTATGGATGATATAGAGAAAATATCAGAAGATGTTGGTGCTTTTTCATTGGTCCGCAGTTTCTGTTATCAGCACACTCCAGGTCAAACTTTAAATACATTGATTCAAAAATGGTGCTCTGATTACTTTCGTTTCCAATTTGGGCATGGGTTTTATAACGATGCAGTTACGGGATTAGCACATAGCATTCATCATTTACGAAATAATGCGGCTATACTGAGTAAGTCGCCGACAGGGTTAGATTTTGACACACCAATATTTATTGTCGGTAATGGCCCTTCCCTCGATAGTGCCGAAGAGTTTTTGAAAAATAATCAACAAAACGCGATTATTATTGCAATAGGAACTTCAATTGCATCTTTACATAACAAAGGTATCCAAACAGACTTTCACGTTCTGGTTGAGAGGCCGTATTCGAACTACAAAATATTTGGTGATATTCTCCCAAGTGAAGAATATCAAAAAGTAAATTTATTAGGCTTAAATACTTTATACCCGGATACAACTAAGCGATATAAATGGGCGGGGATAGCTGCTAAAGGTAGTGAATCAGGTACTTGTTTATTAAATCTTTTATCTCAAATTCATCTTTCTCAAGGATTACCTTTAATTCCATATTGTAATCCCGTCGTTGCGAATGCTGCCCTGTCGTTTATGTTATTTATGGGATTTCGGAATGTGTATTTATTCGGGATTGATAATGGTTCTCAACCATGTGGTACCCATCATAGTAAAGACAGCATTTATAGCCAGTCAGAGGAGGATGGTAGTGAGGGATATTTGAGCTTGAAATTTGATGGAAAAGCCCTTGAAGGTAATTTAGGAAGTTATGTTATATCTAATGACTTGTATATTGTTGCACATGCACAGCTTGAAAGATTAATTAGCCATTATAATGCAACAAGTTGTATGAACGTTGGGCATGGTGCAAAAATTCAAGGGGCAATAGCGACCCCGACAGACAATTTAATAGACTTAAAAAAGCCGTTAGATAAGGTCAGTGTGATTGAGAGCATAAAGCAAGGCTTTTTTGAAGAATTACCACTAGATGATGTGGAAGAGAAGTTTATAGCGGTTGATAAGTTACAAGATGTATGCGAACACGTTCTTGCAATTTCTAGGGAAGATGTCGATTCACGGAAAGTAGCATCAGAACAATTGCGAAGACAGGCTCGGTTTATTTATTCGTTACGAGATACGAGTCTTGCGCATCTGTTCCACATAATTAAGGGGGCGCTCTTATACTACCATTGTCCAATGATAACGCTTTTATATCAGTACGATGATGAGGCTTTTTGCTTGGAAAAGTACAGTGAACTTAATCTGCTTTGGCAACAGTATGTTGAAGAGATAAGAGATGATTACGCTATGAATTATGATAGAACATGTGATTTAGGCAAGGAAATTTAATGTTGAAGTATCAAGAGTCTGAGTGCTTTTATAGTACATTATTTGATGAGTTATTCCCTATAATGAGGTCGATTACGGGCCCTGGGCTAAGGCATAGTTATGATATATTCGCTAGGTATATGCCATTAGATACCTTATCAATAAAGACAGGAGAAACTATATTTGATTGGACTGTTCCACAAGAGTGGCATTGTTCTGAAGCTTACTTGATAGATCCAGATGGTAATAAAATTGCCGATATGAGCCGTTTAAATATTGAAGTTGTGAATTATTCTGAACCAGTAGATAAAGAGCTGGACTTGGCGCAACTACAAGAGCATTTGTATAGCTTACCTGAACAGCCAGATGCAATCCCTTATGTAACGAGTTATTATAAAAAACGCTGGGGCTTTTGTTTAGCGCATAGTGCTAGAGAAAACTTAAAGCCAGGAAAATATCGAGCTGTGATTAAAAGTAGTTTCGAAGATGGTAGCTTGGATATTGCGCAAACAATGTTATCAGGGGAGTCAAAAAAAGAAGTCCTTCTTAGCTCCTATTTATGTCATCCTTCAATGGCGAATAATGAACTGAGTGGCCCGCTTGTTTTATTAGGCTTATATAAAAGAATTAAAAATTGGCCGCGTAGACGTTACTCTTATCGTTTTATATTGAACCCAGAAACGATTGGTAGTTTAGGTATTCTCCATTTTATTGGAGATGAGCTCCGAAATAATTTGGAAGCTGGGCTTGTTATTAATTGTATGGGGGGCTCGCAATCGGAGCTAACTTTTAAGCATAGTCGCAATGATAATGGTTTACTCGATGCACTCCTTTACCATTTGAACGACTATGGTCACCATCATCACAATATCCCTTTTAGCCCTTTAAGTGGCTCTGATGAACGTCAATATAACTCTCCTGGCTTTCAGTTGCCGGTGTGTTGTGTTAGCCGAAGCTTTCATGATGGCTATAGCGAATATCATACTTCTTTAGATAATAAAGCATATATGGGTATAAAACCATTATTAGATAGTATAGATAAGTTAGAAAAGCTATTTCTGGCATTTGAGCAGTCTGCGACATTCAATAATTTGAAGCCATTTGGCGAACCTAATTTAGGTAGCCGTGGTCTTTACCCGACACTTAGCTTTTTTAGTGAGGAGCGGGCAAGTCAGGTGGACGAATTAGATCGGATAAAAATGTTGTTGTGCTACAGTGATGGAGAGAATAACACTATTGATATTGCTAACAAGCACGGACAGTGTGTTTCTGATTATGCATCAGCGATCACCAAGTTAGAAAATAACGAATTACTAGGTATGGTTTGATAGTAGTACTAAGGTGTTGAGGTGATGTATGAATCAAGAAAGTGCAGTAGTTGCTGGTGGTGGAATTTGTGGGTTAGTTGCAGCACTATTACTTAAAAAAACTATAAAGAAGTAACGATTATAGAGCAATCGACAGAAGTGGGAGGCTTATTTCGATCAGTTTCAGATAGTGAAGGTGTGCGTTACGATATGGGTTCGCATATACCTAACAGCACTGGTATTGATGATATAGATTCGCTTTTATTTCCTAAAAATGAAATAGAAAAAAATTGGAATGTGATACCTGAATTGAAATCAGGAAACTACTTCTTTGGCTCATGGGACCTTGAAAGTCCATTTCCTGACGGCAGAAAAATTGATCCAGCACATTATGCTACAGCATGTGGAGAACTGGTAGGCTTAGCTGATTTGTCTACGAACCCACTTATTTATTACTATTGCTTAGAGACATTAGGACCTATATTTACGCATACAATCATTTTACCAATTTTACAAAAACTGTATGGCCAAAATATTGACTATAAGTCGCTG